>JAMCPX010000059.1 GCA_023382265.1 Deltaproteobacteria bacterium
GCTTCATCATGGGTAGCAGCCCTTCAGATCCTCTGAGGGACTTTTCCGAAAAACCGGACGTGCGGACATATGTCAAGTCTTTCTGCATCGACAAATACGAGTATCCGGACCAGGAAGGCGTTATTCCGCAAAGAAATGTTAGCTTCTATAAGGCAGAAAGGTTATGCAAGGCTGAAGGCAAGCAATTGTGTTCAGAGGATCAGTGGGAAAAGGCATGCAAAGGGCCCTCTTCATTAAAGTATCCTTACGGTAATGTATGGAATTCCGCGAAATGTGATACGCAGAACAAGGATGGAACAAACAGATCTGTAGTGCCGTCAGGCACCTACAAGGCATGCGAAAGCGGCTATGGAGTCTACGATATGAGCGGAAACGTGATGGAATGGACCAACAACATTTTTTCGCCACAGGATACAACTGATAAGGTCGTCAAAGGCGGATCTTTCACTAAACCCGATTGGGCAACACGATGCGCATACCGGTATAATATGCTTCCGAACTCAACGAGCAATGAGGTTGGCTTCAGATGCTGCAAACCGCCGGAAAGATAAGAGCGTTCTTATATGTACACCTCTGCATCGTATATTTTGATTGCGTATGTGTTTGTTGCGATATCCGGCTATTGGCTTGAATACCTGAAACTTTCATACCTGAAAAGGTACGGTACTGTAGTTCCACCTGAATTTGCAGGCAGTATCGATCAAAAACTACTGGACAGCTCAAACAGGTATACCATCGAATCAACAAAGTTCGGCATCGCTTCATCCCTGTTCAGCAATGTTCTGCTGATAGCGTTTTTCTTTGCTGGCATTCTCGGCACCTATACTGCATGGATCGCTTCCCTCCATCTGAACTTTATCGTGTCTGGTATTGTCTTTTTTTTACTGCTGGTTTACGCAGATACCTTCCTGACAATCCCTTTCAGCGTGTATCAAACATTCAAGATAGAAAAAAAATTCGGCTTCAATACGATGACGGCAAAATTATGGCTCACGGATTTCGTAAAATCCCTTCTCGTATCGACGGTGCTTCTCTCTTTAATCACAGCAGCCGGTCTCTGGCTTATTGAAAAAAGCCCCTTGCATTGGTGGCTGTGGGTATGGCTTTTCTTTCTCATATTCAGTATCTTCATGATGTATATCTCTCCCTATGTGATAGAGCCGTTGTTTAACAAGTTTCGTCCTGTTGAAGATGAAAACCTCAAAGCGGGCATTCAGGAACTGACGGGAAAGGTCGGCGTTAAGATCAGCAAGATCCTCAAAATGGACGCATCGAAAAGGACAAAGCATACCAACGCCTATTTCACAGGCATCGGAAGGGTCAAAAGGGTCGTTCTCTTTGATACACTCCTGAACTCGATGAGCACGGAGGAGATCATCGTGGTCCTGGGACATGAGCTCGGACATTGGAAAAAGAAGCATGTCTTAAAGCAATTGGTCCTTATGGAGGCGATTTCTCTTGCAGTGCTCTACCTGTCCTTTCGATTGATGCAGGGCAGCCTTTTGCTCAATTGGTTCGATATCTCCACAAACAGCCAGTTTGCAAAGATAGCGATCCTTATGTTTCTTGGTACGATTGCGGCATTCCCGTTTACGCCGGCGTTTAACCTCTTCTCCAGAAGGCATGAAAGGGAAGCAGACACCTTCGCCTGTGAACTCACCGACAATCCGGACGCCATGATCAGCGCACTGGTAAAGCTTTCAAAGGACAACCTCTCAAACCTCCACCCCCACCCGGTATACAGCGCCTTCTACTACTCCCACCCGCCGGTGACCGAGAGAATACAGCACATCAAGGAGTGGAAAAAATCCCGGTAGCTCCCCGTTCCTGCTTCCTCCAAATAAGATTCTTCAATTCCCCTCTACATAGAGTGGCGAGAATTGTATTCCGTCATTGCGATGCGTCATCGGTGCAGAAGCAATCTCTCCCTTCCCTGTCATCCAGTTCCAACCCAGTTCTTTCTTATTCTCTATGCTCAATCTTTGAAAGCCTTGTTTCGTGATCATCAAGCTGAGCGGAGGGTTTTTTATCCCCGATTCATTCTCTTGCCTTTTCCGCGTGCACCATGCTATCTGCAAATCATGCGTTCCAATGCCCTTGTATATGTAATCTCCATCTTAGTGGCCATGGTAATTGGCTGGTCGGTGTTTAATCCGAGCTACAGCGGGTCGATAGAATATATGATCATGCTTGTTTTTTTTATCATGATCGCATGGACTATCCTTATAGCCTTTGTGCCTAACCCCAAGGAGCGCGGGTATCTTATCTCCATATTTCTTGTAGCCTTGTTTTTAAGAATACTTGTCTCCCTGCTTGTTCATGCCTTGCTCCCCCCTGGCTATTTCGCACCGGATGAGGTTGGTACACTATGGACTGGAAAAATGATCGCTGAATCATGGAGCGGTTCTGCCATGCCTCCTACTGTAAGTATTATAAGTAGCGGTATATACTATTTTGCCGGATCTATATTTTATATCTTTGGGTACAAACCCAATATCTTGTTTTTACTTGCAAACTTTCTCGGTGCAATGACAGCTTTAAATGCCTATTTCATAACAAAGCGGCTATTCAATGAACAGTCTGCACGCTATAGTGCAATGGTGGTAACTATCTTGCCGTCACTCATTCTTTGGTCATCTATGCCGTTAAAGGATGTTTATTCCCAGTTTTTCATTACGTCCATTATTCACCTTACCTTAAGGATTAAAGAGCGATTTAGAATAAGCAACCTCGCGCTTATTTTTGGTCTGCTTGCACTTATTGGATTTGTCAGAGGGTATCTGGTTATTATCATATTAATGGCAGTTGCCGCTACATTTATCCCTGTACGTAAAGAAACCTTTATAAGAAATGCAATTGTTATAGCTATCTTTGCCATATCGTTTAGCCTGTTTTTTTCATCATACGCGGCAAAAGCTATACCCAAATACGGCGAAAAATCTGAAGGTATATTACAAACAATGCAACAAACCAGAAGCGGATTTTATACCGGCGGTTCAAAGATGCTCGGACACGTAAATATTGCAGATCCGGTTAATGCTATGATGTATTCTCCTTTGCTCTTGACAGTATTTTTTCTTGCTCCTTTTCCATGGGACATCTCAGGAAGTATAATTCATAACCTTGCAACTATGGAGAGTTTGGTGTGGTATTTCTTTTTCTATTACGCAATAAAAGGCATTATATGGTCATTTAAAGAGGGCAATTTTGATGTGATGCCTGTGCTTGTCATGATCGGAGTGCTATCCATTGCATACGCACTGGCAATTTCGAACCTCGGTGCTGCATACCGTTTCAGGGCACAGGTCTCCGTACTTTTATTAGTATTCAGTGGCTATGGATTGTATTTGAGGAAGCAGGAGCACAAAAAGAAATATGCGATGCCTGTCGAACCAAATATTTCGTCTTCCTCTCCCCATCCCCCTAACAAGTGGTAGCTGGGTAATCATTCCTGCGCCACATGACCCGGAACTGTCATTCCCAAGAAACATGTCCTCGTGAAAATGGTGAGCGGGAATCCCGTTCTCTAATTATGCAAAAAAACACATCATTTCACATTTAACAGGCTGATTCATATACTTTTAGATGTCTTTTGTTTCTATTTTCCCTATTTCGTTGCAATTACAATCATATGATTTGCAAAATTCCTTAAAAAAGGAAAACGGCTAAAAAAATCATCTATAGGTTCATAGATTCTTAATATCTTAGCAAACATATTCTTGGGGAGTATCTTTCCAAGCCAAAGAAAAGGGCCATAAAAACATGCTTCAACTTTTATATCGTTAAACCCAGCTATTTTAAATTTTTTTGTAATAGAATGAGTTGTTTCAAAATACTGCCTAAGATTAGAAAAACCAGGAAGCATAAGCTTACTATTTAAGAAATTAAATCCGGCATACCCGTGTGTGGACAACAAGGGAGCCACAGTAACAAAACAGATTCCTCCTTTTTTTAAAACACGAAACATCTCTTGAATTGCTCTTATTCTATCGGGGATATAACGTAACAGCTCTATAGCAATGATTATATCGTAAGCTTCATCTTGTAATGGTAAATGAGTTGCATCACTATGCAGTATTGGTATGTCTGGATTTTCCTGTATTGCTATTTTTACCATTTCTTCTGCTCCATCAACTCCGGTACAATGATATCCTTGTGCCTTAAGGGCTTTTAATGTGTAACCAGTTCCACATCCTATATCCAATACTTCACGTGGTGGCGAATATTTTACCAAATATTTGTAGAGTATCTCATCAATTTTTTTCCGCCCATATGTAAAAGTAGAAAGATAAGGGTCTTTATTAAAGATTAAATACCTATTTCTAAAAAGCTGGGCTTGTTTATTATGTAAAGTTATACCATCTTGTGCGCTTTTATCTTCCATTTGTATACCTCTCTACAATTTGTTGCATTGTCATAATCTTTAATATTCCCTCTTTTTTTTTCACATTAGCATATTGCAAAATTTCTTCAAACGCTGAGAGCATTTTATCCTCATAATGTCCTACCAAATTAAATGGGTGAAACCATAAGTGGAATATTTCTTTATTTTTAATCGCTTTATCTATCCCCTTTTTAGCTTTTTTAACTCTGAAACTTACAGGTATAAAACTTCTTACACCATCCTTTGCCAAATATAACATAGAGCCGGGAATATTAAAAAGCCCCTCCAGCGGTTCCTCTATCTGTACACTCCTAGGGGATATCATAAGTAATTCATCCAGATAATGAAATATTTTTTGTAGTTTTTTTTGTTGAATATCATAAAACCAAGTTTTATCCATTCCTCTATATGCAGTAAAACCATATTGTTTTAACACAGACAAACACCCTTCTGCATTCCTGGGAAAAATAAAACTTTTAAAACTCATTCCAATCTCCTGTGCTATATTAATGCACGCACCAATATCTGATTCAGCAGTCTCAGCACTGCATCCAGGATCACCAAAAATAATATGCGAAAAAGAATGACAGGCTATTTCTTGTTCAGTTTTACTGTTTCTTATCCATTCTACTATATCCTTACCATACCATATTGGTTCATCTTTAATATTAGAAGTCGGGTCTTTTTCGAACCAATCTTTTTTATACCACGAATATTGTGGTCTTATGATTTCCCGATGTTTAATGCCATTCGATATCGAACAACTATCTAAAAAAAGATGCCCAACAATAGCCCATGTTGCTGTAATAGTGTATTTTTCTAAAAGGGAAAGTAATTTATTTATTACTTTACGTTCTCCTTCAAACTTCCATTTTATATTTTCAAAATCTTTGTGATCAAAACTGCCCCAAGCAAGTTCTGTGTCAATAGATATGACAAATGTAGGTATATCCCAGGGTTTTCTATTATTCATTTATTTTATCTACCTTTCTTAAAATCTTCACATACTTAGGTGCCCAGACTCTTACAGGATATTTCTTTTCAACCTCAAAGTATTCTTCCCTTTTTAATATGTATGACTTTATGTACGTACTGATCATATCCATAGTCAGTAAATCAATCTTTGTCATAAAAATCTGTTCCAAAGAAAACAATAGCCCAATGTAATTATCAAAATATCCTTCAAATTTTTACTAAAGGCAGAGTTATCAAATTCCACAAGAAAATCTATATCGCTTTGCGATGTCATTTCACCTCTTACAGATGAACCAAAAAGAGCAAGTGATTTTACTTTATATTTTATTAGAAGTTCTTTGTTTGATGCCAAAAGTTCTCTAATTTCATCTTTTGTTAAATGCCTCATATTGCCCATATTGATTGATAGATTACATTAAATCTCCTTCATTGGCAAATGATATAATAAACCGCTCAGATTTCCCCCAAACGAATTTACCCCTATCTTTTTACCCGAACCACTCTAGTCTTCCTAACTCTTTTCACCCACCGTACACCAATAAGGCGGCTCATCGCTGAATTTTATATTTTTCAGACCGGCATCTTCCATCATCTTTGATATCTGAGCTTTTGTGAATCTCTTTTCCAATTTTGTTCCAAACCGATCCAATGCATCTGTTCGCATTGTGTAAAATTTTCGATTCCTATAAAAGGATAAGGGAATTGTATCAACTTGTAAACCTATTAGTTCTGCCAGTTTTGCAAGCCTTGCAAGAGGCAGGTAAATGAAGAGCGCTATAATCTGTGAAGTAATATATTTGAGTGGAAATGGCATCCTCGATATGAACACTCGCGCTCCATCGCTCAATTTCCAAATTATCCTATACCAAAAGGGTTTGTTGTCAAACGCATAATACAGATACAAGAGAAACGGAGCATTTTTTTTCAATTTAGCAACACACATTTTAATGCCAGCCTCCGTATCGGGGATGTGATGTAATACTCCCAGTGAATATCCAAAATCTGCTGAACCATCATCCAATGGTATATGATCTACACTTACCTGATGGAATAAACAATTATTAAACAATTTAAGATTTTCTCGCGCTACCTGTAATGCTTCTTCACTGGGATCTATGCAGTACAAAGTACCCACTTTAGGAGCTACAAACTTTGCCCATCTGCCGCTGCCGCAGCCAAGATCAAAACCAACGCTGTTTTTAGGTAACTTATCCCACGGGAAAATAGTAAAATATGCTGAAAACATATCATATAATTCCTTGTCGTTAAGCTGGCTTTGATCAAACCTGTCCCATTCCTTACCGAAACCATGTACTACCTTTTCATCTATATTGTAGTTCGTTTTCATGATTATTAAAATGCAGGGTTTACAATTCCTCAACTCTTCATTTCAGATCTTCGCAACCTATCTTAAAATCTCCACATACTTTGGTGCCCAAACCTTGTTTGCTTTTTATCTTATTGTTCTGCACTAGCTTTTATGCAATCTTGAGACTCAATCCATCTATCCTTGATGCCCTTAACCTTTTGACTTTTACATAAACTATATTTTGACCAGGTTCTTTATTGGCTTTAGCAAGATTGATATTTTTTTCTGCAAGCTCTTTATCATATTCAGGTAGTAAAACTATTATAGCGTTATCAGGTATTTTTCCTTCTATTTCTGGATGATCAAGGAGATATAATTCAAACTCTGTAGAGAGTTGCTGGTTCTTTTTAAATAGTTCCTCTTTTGTCATGTTTTTATTCTCCTTAAATATCTATCCTTGTATTTCTCCCAATTTTCATTTATATCCTTATCCGCTATATTCATAACTTCGTTCAAATCTGCTCCACCAATAAATATTTTTTCTTTGCTTCCATCTGGATTTATCAAATCCTTATGAACAAATCCATGAGCAGTATCATACCTTATTACAGGTACCCATTTGTCTTTATACAACATTTCATACTGAACTACAAATCCTATGATTTTACCTTTCTCTTTTATATGTTCATGTCTTTTTCTATCTGTATTAGTAAGCATAAAAACATAACTTTTTTTATTCATCAGCTTTGCCTGTTATGTCCATTATCTGATATCCTTTTCACCCGCTACCTTCTTTAAAATCTCCACATATTTCGGTGCCCAGACCTTTAATGAATATTTTACTTCAACAGTTTTCCGACCTGCCTTGCCAATCCTATTTCTCAACTCAGGATTTTCTATCAGTAACGTCAATTTCTCAATCCATTCCTTTTCATCCTTTGCAAGAAAGCCATTTATCCCATCCTGAATAACCTCCGTATTCACACCTACCGGGGATGCCACACACGGTATCGCCATAGCCATATACTGTAATACCTTTAAACCGCACTTACCTTTTGCCCACTCGTCATCAGGTAATGGCATAATGCCTATATCAAATTCAGCCATCTCTGCCAATTCTGTGCCTAATGACCATCTCATATTGGTTGTCTGAATACCATCAGGGTTGTATACTCCTCCAATAACCTTCATGCTATGATGTCCGGGCAATTGCTTCCAGATATTATCAAGCAATTTAAGATAAACAGACGTAGAACCACTTCCTATCCAGCCGATTACAACTTCATTTTTATTTTGTATCGTAGTTGTAGGTTTGTAATAATCTGTATCAACAACAGTTGGGATAACTGACACATGCTTGTTTAATAACTTAGCATGCCATGCAAGATAGTCATTGCCAGCAACTATATGTGTTGAAAGTTGTATAATCTCATCAAACTTCTTTGTTGGTTTTAAAAGCCTTTTCAGAAAAGGACTTATTCTTGTCTGGCTTTTAACATACATCCATATTGCATCATCAAAATCAAAGATGATTGGTATACCTTTGTTTGAGATGTATCTTTCTAACCATGGTCTTCCGAATAATATTGCCTCTCTATGAACTATTACCTCACGCGATTGAATCCCCCGGACCGAGGTTTCGTATATATCAATACCTGTCGTATTTTAAGGAGGCAGGCATAGAATACAAAATAAGTACATTCCTTAATAGTGTAGAGTATATGAATATATACAATGGACCTGTTACTTCTTTTTTAGAAAAATCAATTGCGGCAATAAACGGGATATCAAGACAGATACATGCTATTTCTGATATTAAGTCCTACGATGGGGTAATAGTTTATAGAGAGGCAATATTATTTGGAAGACCATGGATAGAAAGCTACATATCAAACAAAGGTATACCAATCATCTTTGATTTTGATGATGCAATATGGATGTATGTTAAAAGCCAGACAGGTATAAGTCCTATTCTGAAAAGGCTGTTAAAACCCAAAAAAAAGTTTGATGATATTATACAACTCTCAACACACCAATAAGGTGGCTTATCGCTGAA
>JAMCPX010000060.1 GCA_023382265.1 Deltaproteobacteria bacterium
TATCTCAAACTGGAGCTCTTTTGTAAGCTTCTCCAGATCAATTTTGCTAAGCAATTCTCTTATTGCCTCTGCTCCCATCTTTGCTATAAAACTATTCGGGCCATATTCCTTCTGCAATTCAAGATACTTTTCCTCCCTGAGCAGTTCTTTCTCTTTAAGCGGAGTATTCTTGGGGTCTACAACTATATAGGATTCAAAATATACAACCCTTTCGAGCTCTCTTGTCGTAATATCAATCATATTTCCTATGGGGCTGGGGACACTCTTTAAAAACCATATATGGGCTACAGGGGATACCAATTCAATGTGCCCCATACGCTCTCTTCTAACCTTTGATTGTATAACTTCAACACCGCATTTCTCGCACACTACACCGCGATGTTTCATTCTTTTATATTTTCCACATAGACACTCATAGTCCTTTATAGGGCCGAATATCTTGGCATCAAACAATCCATCCCTTTCTGGCTTAAATGTTCTGTAATTTATTGTTTCTGCTTTTTTGACTTCTCCATGCGACCAGCTCTTTATTATGTCGGGCGATGCAATACTTATCCTGATAGCCGCTATATCGCTTGGATTTCTTGGTTTCTCATGCAGAAAAAAAGTATCTTCCATTTTTTGCCTCCTATGATTACTCTAATTGCTCTTTTTCGATTAACTCAATGTTTAGCCCAAGGCTTTTTAACTCTCTGACCATGACATTGAATGATTCGGGTATCCCGGGTTCAAAGTTGTGTCTGCCTTTAACTATTGAATCGAATATTCTTGTTCTTCCAGGGATATCATCCGATTTTACTGTCAGCATTTCCTGAAGCGTGTACGCGGCACCATACGCTTCAAGAGCCCATACTTCCATCTCTCCAAGCCTCTGCCCCCCAAACTGTGCCTTACCCCCAAGAGGCTGCTGCGTTACCAGAGAATATGGTCCCGTTGATCTCGCGTGTATCTTTTCTTCTACGAGATGATGCAACTTCATCATATACATTACACCGACCGTAACCCTGCTTCTGAAAGGTTCTCCTGATTTCCCGTCGTATAAAGTGATTTGACCATTTTCCGGCAGATTTGCAAGCTTTAACATATCTTTAATTTCTTTTTCGGTTGCTCCATTAAATACCTCTGTAGACATCTTGATCCCGTTTGTAAGAGTTTTAGCGAATTCCACAACTTCCTTATCGTCAAATTTATCAATATGTTTTGCGATTGCAGTATTCTTGTAAATATCCTTTAAATAACCCTTTAACTTTTGCGCACTGTAATGTTCATCTATAAACTCCTGAATCTGTTCACCGAATGCCCTCGCAGACCAACCGAGATGCGTTTCAAGTATTTGTCCAACATTTAAACGAGACGGTACTCCGAGAGGATTGAGCACTATATCAACAGCCCTTCCGTCCGGTAAAAAAGGCATATCTTCTTCAGGAACAATTTTTGAAACAACTCCTTTGTTCCCATGTCTGCCTGCCATTTTATCACCTGCAAAAAGTTTGCGCTTGGTGGCTATGTAAACCTTTACGAGTTTGAATACTCCAATGGGTAATTCGTCACCCTTCTTCAGTCTGTTTATTTTTTGTTCAAAAATGGCCTTAATCATATCTTTCTGTTCGATAGTTGCTTCAACAATTTTTTTAACCTTCTCTTCAAGTTTACCATTTTCCAAAAGTGAAATCGATACCCATTTTTCTACAGGCAGCTTATCAACGATCTCTTCTGTTATAACAGCGCCCTTTTTTAAAGAGATCTTTCTTCTATCGTCATTGAATTTTTCTATTATCTTTTCTCCAACAAGCAGCTTCTTCATTTGCTCTTTCATTGTATCATCTATTATACTCAGTTCCTCTTCTTGGTCTGTCTGAAGTTTCAGGAGCTCTTGATCTTTTGTTTTATCCTTATCCGAGCCGCTTTTTCTTGAAAAGATTTTTACGTCAACTACAATACCGTGCACCCCCGGTTTCACTCTTAATGATGTATCCTTTACATCTCCGGCTTTATCTCCAAAAATTGCCTTGAGCAGCTTTTCTTCCGGGCTTGGTTGAGATTCTCCCTTCGGCGTAATTTTACCTACAAGGATATCACCGGGTTTAACCTCTGCACCTATCCGTACAATACCCGATTCATCGATATCCTTCAATGCCTCATCACTGACATTGGGGATATCTCTTGTTATCTCTTCTCTGCCGAGTTTAAGTTCTCTTGCAGAACATTCGTACTCTTCAATATGGATTGATGTGAAAACATCGTCTTTATTTATACGTTCATTTACGAGAATAGAATCTTCGTAATTATATCCGTTCCACGGCATAAAAGCGACAAGAACGTTTTTACCGAGTGCAAGTTCCCCGCCGGACACGGCAGCACCATCCGCTAAGATGTCACCCCTTTTTATCTTTTGCGAGGCTTTTACAGCCGGTATCTGATTAAGACAAGTGCCTTGATTTGACTTTTGAAACTTGTGTAGATTGTATATTTTTACATTTGTTCTTTTGGCTTTATCCGTATACTGGACAACAATCCTTTTAGCATCTACCGACGTTATAATACCGTCTTCTTCTGCTATAATAATTGCTCCGGAATTCCTTCCAACGTATCTCTCCATGCCTGTAGCGATAATAGGTGCCTCCGTTTTTATAAGGGGAACTGCCTGCCTCTGCATATTTGAACCCATCAATGCCCTATTTGCATCATCATGCTCAAGAAACGGTATCAACGCGGCTGCCACAGAAACAAGCTGAGTAGGAGAAACATCCATATAATCAACCTCATCCTTGTGGACCATAATAAATTCGCCACCGCGTCTTGCTGCCACGTATTCATCTATTATCTTGTTTTCCTCATCCGTCTGAGTATTCATCTGTGCTATCGTCTTATCTTCTTCATCTATTGCTGAAACATAAATTATTTCATTCTTCACAACTCCGTTTTTAACGATCCTGTACGGCGTCCTCAAAAATCCGAATTCATCAACCTTTGCATACGTACTCATGGAAGCGATCAATCCTATATTAGGGCCTTCGGGTGTTTCTATAGGGCATATTCTGCCATAGTGTGTTGAATGA
The DNA here is from genome assembly GCA_023382265.1 of Deltaproteobacteria bacterium. NCBI lineage: Bacteria > Pseudomonadati > Myxococcota > Myxococcia > Deltaproteobacteria bacterium. The sequence goes on from JAMCPX010000060.1 coordinate 3,060, forward strand.
ACATCTCTAACCTCGAAACCGGCACGCTCTCTCGTAAGCCCCCCGGGTCCTAATGCAGAAAGTCTCCTCTTATGTGTAAGTTCGGCGAGAGGATTCGTCTGATCCATAAACTGGGATAACTGGCTGCCGCCAAAGAATTCTTTTATAGCAGCTATTACAGGCTTTGGATTGACAAGTTCAGAGGGCATCAAAGTTTGAAGATCATGCGTAAACTTTTCTTTGACAGTTTTTGCCATCCTGAGCAGTCCTAGTTTAAATTGGTTTTCAAGAAGCTCTCCTACCGTTCTTACACGCCGGTTACTAAGATGATCGATATCATCAACATCACCTCTGCCATTCTTCAGATCAAACAGATGCTTTGCAGTATCTATAATGTTCTCTCTGGTAAGAACGGTAATATCAAGCGGCGTATCCGTACCGAGCCGCTTGTTTATCTTAAGTCTTCCAACGTTTGTAAGATTGTATTTTGATTTTGAGAAGAACATGTCTTCAAAAAAACTTTTTGTTATCTCCGGCGTATACGATTCATTTGGTCTGAGCTTTGAATAGAACTCTTCAATTGCTTCCTGCTGATTTGTTATCTTATCAAGCAACAGCGTTTCTCTTATATCGCTACCTACCGAGATGTTATCAAAATATATAAACTCAAGTTTATTGATCTGTTCTTCGAGTATCTGTTTAAAAATGTCCTTGTCTAATCCTTGATTACATTTCAAAATCGATCGACCGTCTCTACTCTTAATCTCACCCACAGATACCATACCGTCTATGTCTTCATAATTTATTGTCATCGTTTTTATATTACGTGATATTATTCTTCTAACAAGGTTACGGGTAATCTTTGTGCCGGCGGGAACAACAGCATCACCCGTAGACGGATCTATAATATCCGAAAAGAATTTTCTGTTTAAAAGAAGATCGTAATCTATGTGGAGTGTAAGAACATTGTTTTTTATTTTTACCGCCTCCGTTTTATAGAACTTACGCAGTATATCCTCGTCCGTATAACCAAGTGCTTTTAAAAGAACGGTAGCATAAAATTTCTTTCTCTTATCTACCTTTACATACATAATATTCTTGGGATCAAATTCAAAATCCAGCCATGAACCTTCATACGGTATTATGCGGGCAATGTATGCAGGCCGGCCGATGCTCTGAATCTTAAGCTTATCATATTCAAAAAACACACCCGGTGAACGATGCAGCTGATTAATGATAACCCTTTCTATCCCATTTATTATAAACGTACCTTTTGTTGTCATTATAGGGATATCGCCGAAATAAACCTCCTGTTCTTTGATATCTCTTATGGTTTTGGTTTTAGTCTCGGGATCGATATCTTTCAGTATCAATCTCACGAGTATCTTTATAGGCATGGTATAAGTCAAACTCTTTTCTCTGCATTCATCTTCTGTATAAGTTGGAGGATCAAGTATATATTTTACAAATTCTACGGATGCAGTATCATTGTAATCTTTTATAGGCAAAACAGCATTAAAAGCAGCCTGCAGCCCTATATTTTTCCGCTCCTCCGGTTTTACATCAGCCTGAAGGAATTGATTAAAGGAATCTACCTGAACCTCAATCAAATTGGGAATATCCATGATTGTTCTGAATTTCCTAAAATCCTTCCTTGATACTGAAAGCTCGTCATAAACATTGGTGGTCATAATTTTTTACCTCCAAAACATAAAATAAAAAAACAGCTTATGCTTTGAGATAGCACTCCCAAAGCATCTGCATATATCAGAAATATACTTTTAATTTTTGACTGATTGATATGGATTACTATTTAACTTCTACTTTTGCACCTGCTGACTCTAATTGTTGCTTGATTTTTGCAGCATCCTCTTTTGATACACCCTCTTTTACAACCTTGGGAGCTCCTTCTACGAGTTCTTTAGCTTCTTTTATACCAAGACTGGTTACAACCCTTACCTCTTTGATAACCTTTATCTTCTCAGCACCTGCTTCTAACAGTGTAACTGTAAACTCCGTTTTTTCTTCAGCCACGGGTTGTTGTGATGCTGCAGCACCAGCAGCTTGTGGAGATGCCATAACAGACATTTGAGATGCCTTAATCCCAAACTTATCCTCCAACAATTTTACCAGTTCTGAAACTTCAATTACGCTCATATTAGCTATAGCATGGACAATGTCTTCCTTGCTTACAGCCATACTCTTTTCTGCATGTTCTTCTTTTGTAGCCATTTCTTCCTCCTATTTATTCATTTGTTTATTTTGTATTATGCCATTCAATGCAGCCAATAATGTTGTTACCGGTGAGGAAACTGTATTCACAAACCGCGCAATCGGCGCATTTAACATACTTATTAGCATCATTATAAGCATACTTTTGTCTGGTAATGTGGAAAGCAACTCTACTTTATCCGGAAGTATAAATCCATTATCGAAAAAACCACCTTTAATAACAAGATAAGGGTTACTCTTATTAAAAGATATTATCTGCTTTGCAATATTTACAGGGTCTCCATAAGAAAATATTATAGCTGTAGGCCCTGTAAAAATATTTTCCTCTACATTGGGCATCAAACCCCGCGATGCCATAAGAAATAAAGTATTTTTAACGATTTTAAGATCTCCATTTTTAGATCTTAAGTCTCTTCTCAGATTTGTTAAATTCCCGACCGTTAAGCCTTTGTATTCGGTAATAAATACCGCCTTAGACCGTTGTAATTTGTCTTTAACGTCATTTATAATATTTTCCTTATATTGCTTTTTCATAAAATATCCTTTTATCTATAGTTCGTAAGATTCAGTTTTATGCCCGGACCCATTGTTGTTGAAATGTAGAGTTTCTTTCCAC
>JAMCPX010000061.1 GCA_023382265.1 Deltaproteobacteria bacterium
TCCTTCTTTTTGAAGATTTTTATGGCATTTATAAAAAATTTATTATACCATTTTTCAAGAAAACTGGTTTGAGCTGAATTATGATCCGTAAAACTTGCTCATACAGTTTTCGAATAGTACATATTGCTATAGGTTAAAATAAAAGGAGAAGATTTATGATTAAAAAATTTAAGCTTTTACCGGTAATAATGATAAGCTTTGCATTTTTTATAATAGGATGCGGCAGACCTAAAGGTACCAGCTCACCCGTAATAAGCAGCTTTAAGGTATCACCAAACCCTGTAACGCCCGGCGGCATAATGACAGCAGTTGTAGTTGCCTCTGATCCGGACGGCGATGTACTCCATTATTCATGGACAGCTTCACAGGGATGGACGGTAACAGGCTATGGGGTTACGGCAACAATAGCAGCACCATCTACATACGGGACAGGCGGATATGTTACAGTAACAGCGGATGATGGAAGTGGTGATAGGGTAAGCGGCTCACTTCCAATAATCACAGAAGGGAATAATAGTACACATAGCATACCGGTGATAAATAGTATCACGGCATCACCAAACCCGGTAAATAAAGGTGGTGTTATGGCAATCTCGGTATCGGTAACAGATCTTTACAGCAATACTTTAGCCTATACCTGGACGGCTCCTGCCGGATGGACAATAAGCTCGGGACAGGGCACAGCACAAATAAGTGTAAAAGCCCCAAACAGTTACGGTAACAACGGGATAGTTTATGTAACGATGAATGATGGAAACGGCGGTATCGTAACCGGTTCAATTGGAATAAGCACACAGGTGAATACACCACCAGCTATAAGCAGTATTAGTGCATCACCAAACCCTGTAACGCCTGGTGAGCCAATAACGGTAGTTGTAAGTGCATCCGATCCGGACGGCGATACGCCAAGTTACTCATGGACAACAACAACCGGGTGGGCCATAACAGGATACGGTACTACAGCCACAGTGGTATCGCCGTTCTCATACAGTACAGGCGGGTATGTTACAGTAACAGTGGATGATAATTACGGAGGTGTTGTAACTGGTACAATAGCAATAAGCACGGAAAGGAATGGCATACCGGCCATAAACAGCATTACAGCATCACCCAATCCGGTTGGAATCGGTCAAACAGTAACAGTAATTGTAAATGCATCCGATCCGGACGGCGATACGCTCAGTTACTCATGGACAACAACAACCGGATGGTCATTAACCGGGAGTGGTCCTACAGTTACAATAATAGCACCGTTCTCACACAGTACAGGCGGGTATGTTACAGTAACAGTGGATGATGGAGCTGGGGGTACGGTAACCGGCTCAGTTGCTTTGAGCACAACACCCGAATGGCCGCCTTTTATAACGAGCATATCTATCTCCCCTCAACCCGTTATTACTTATGCGAACCTTTTATGCGATGCATCCGATCCGGACGGTGATTTTCTTAGCTACGTATGGAGCATAGGTGGTGTCAATGTAACAACTGGAAGCCAGGCTACGTGGGCTTCTCCCGGCATCCCTGGAAATTACAATGCAAATGTAACCGTAAGCGATGGATTTAATAACTCGGTAACCGGCACCAGTACCGTTATAGTAGGCAGCAGCAGTCCATGGCCCAGATTCCATAGAGATATTCAATCGACCGGCTCAAGTCCTTATAACACAAGCTCTACAACAGGCGCTCTAAAATGGAGCTACACTACGGGTGACTATATATACTCATCGCCTGCAATAGGAGGCGATGGCACTATTTATATTGGCTCTGATGACGGCAAGTTATACTCTATCAATCCGAATGGAGGACTCAATTGGAGCTACCCGACCGGAGGGGCAATATGGTATTCATCACCCGCAATAGGGAATAATGGTACTATTTACATCGGTTCAAGCGACGGCCAGCTGTATGCGATCAGTTCAAGCGGCTCGCTCGATTGGAGTTACCCAACCGGTGGACCCATCTGGTACTCCTCGCCTGCGATAGGTGCGGATGGTACTATATATATAGGTTCCGGAGACAGTAATCTATATGCTATAAATAATGGCGGAGGGCTCAACTGGACATACACCACAGGCAGCGAGATATATTCATCACCCGCAATAGGAGTGAATGGCACTATCTATGTCGGCTCCGGGGATGGTAATCTATATGCGATCAATCCTGACGGAACACGTAGATGGAACTACTCTACAGGCAGCAGTATATATTCATCACCCGCAATAGGGGTAGATGGCACTATTTATGTTCAATCAAGCAGCGGCAGTCTATACGCGATCAACCCGAATGGAGGACTCGACTGGAGCTACACCACGGGAAGTGCTATAGATTATTCATCACCCGCAATAGGTGCAAACGGCACTATCTATGTCGGGTCCGGTGTTAGCCTGTATGCGATCTATTCGACCGGCTCACTTGACTGGACATATCCTACACTTGGGAATATAAACTCTTCGCCAGCGGTAGGATCTGATGGCACGATCTATGTCGGATCGAGTGACGGTAACCTGTATGCTATTAATCAAAATGGGACACTCAAATGGTTCTATGCCGATAGGCTTTCTGCATTAGGAATGGACTCATCGCCTGCGATAGGTGCGGATGGTACCATTTATGCCGGCTCAGTTGATTTTAATCTCTATGCGATACATTAAAAAGTATATGTGGAAAAATAAACCATTGGATAACATAATAGTTTTTTACGTTAACAATTATTTAGTGCATAAGCGAATGCTGTGACGTGTGTATGATATGAAACAAATTAGAGATTTAATAAATAAGCAAGTAGAGGTTTTGGCAAATGGGATTGTGTATAGAGGTGTTTTAAAAGATATCTCAGAGCAATCGGTAAGTTTGGTTACTCAATCTGGATGGATGGATATCCAGATGAATTCTATAAACAGGATAAGTGAGCCAGGTATGTTGTATGATGTAACAAAAAGGTATGTGGATCCATCGTTTTATAAAGAATAATTTTAAAGGAGATGCTGATAAGTGAAGATACTTTCCGGAACGGGTGATTATAAAAAGTTTAAAACAGAGCTTAAGATCTATGCTTATGTAAAAGATAGAAAAGAAGATGTTTTAAAGTTACTTGATAAAGACGTTGCCAGGTTGATGAATAAACCATTAAAAAATATCCTGAATGGTGTAAGATTTATTGATAAGGAGGGTATATGGTATGCTTTTTTACAGCTCCCTGAAACAAAAAAAATCAATACAGAATCATTTAGAAGGTTGGGAGGTGATATAACTAAAGAGATAAAACATACCCGTGCAGATGATATTGCAATTATAATACCCGGAATAGAGAATTTGCCGGCAGATGCTGCGGTGCAGGCTGTCGTAGAAGGTATTGTGCTTGGTGAATATACTTATGAAGAGCTTAAAACGGTAAAAGAGGATGATAAGCTCAAGAAAGATTACACGATTCATTTATACTCTGCCGGTAAAAAAGAAATTCAGCAAAAAAACATAGATCGCACCTTTAAAATAGCATCTGCAACAAATGAGGCAAGGAAGCTTGCAGACACGCCGAGCAACATGATGACCCCAAAACTGTTTACAGACATTGTAGTTCAAAAGGCAAAAAAAGAAGGATTAAAGATAACGGTACTTGATGAAAAGATCTTAACTAAAAAGGGTTGGAATGCTTTAGTTGGTGTGTCTAAAGGCAGTTATGAGCCTCCAAGGGTTGTGATCGTTGAGTACAACGGAAGAAGAGTGGGAGGACATAGATACGTAGTTGTTGGTAAAGGTGTTACGTTTGACAGCGGAGGTATATCAATTAAACCAAGTTCTGGTATGGAAGAGATGAAGTTTGATATGGCCGGGGCAGCAGCAGCCGTTATGATCCCTATACTTTCCAAAAGGCTTGGTTTACCAGTTAACGTGATTGCAATAGCGCCATTGGCGGAGAATATGCCCGGTGGAAAGGCTCAAAAACCAGGGGATGTCGTTAAAACGCTTTCCGGGAAAACGGTTGAGATCATATCAACGGACGCAGAAGGCAGGATGATCCTTGCGGATGCACTATACTATGCGGTTGACCAGTATAAACCAAAATACCTCATAGACCTTGCAACGCTTACAGGTGCATGTGTTGTAGCACTCGGCAGTGAGGCAAGCGGTATTATGGGGAATGACGATGAGCTTGTAAAAAAGCTTATCGAAGCAGGAGAAAAAAGTGGTGATAGGTTATGGGAACTGCCGCTGTGGGATGTTTATAGGGATCTTTTAAAAAGTGATGTAGCTGATATAAAGAACTCTGGGTCCCGCTGGGGGGGGGGCAATACAGGGCGGTATCTTCTTAAAAGAATTTATAAATGATACAAGATGGGCTCACGTAGATATTGCCGGCACAGCCTATCTTGACAGCTCAAAGCCGTATTTTACAAAGGGGGCAACTGGTGCCGGTGTAAGGCTTCTTATTTCCTTCATTGAGGGACTGAAATGAAGGGGCAGGGTTTTATTCAGGTTTATACAGGGAATGGAAAAGGCAAGACAACGGCATCACTTGGTCTTGCTTTGAGGGCAGCAGGCCATAAATATAAAGTTATTATGATTCAATTTATGAAAGGCAAGATAGACTATGGAGAGCTGAACGCACAGGAGATGCTTAAGCCATATCTTACCATCATCCAGGCAGGCGGACCCGATTTCGTTAATAAAAATAATCCTTCAAAAGAAGAGATTAGAATGGCTCATGATGGACTTAAAAAGGCAAAAGAGGTACTGTCAAGTGGTGAGTACGATGTTGTAATACTTGACGAACTTAATGTTGCAATAGATTTTAAACTTGTGACAATAGAGGAATCTCTCGAACTGATTAATTTAAAACCCGATAATGTAGAACTGATCATAACGGGCAGGTATGCACCGCAGGCAATTATTGATAAGGCGGATCTCGTAACCGAAATGAAAGAGATAAAGCATTATTATAACGAAGGAGTGCGGGCAAGGGACGGCATTGAAAAGTAAAACAGACAGAACAGAATTTACAGGCACAAGACTTAAAAGGTATTCAACCATATCGGATAAAGAGCTTGATCCGGTATACACGCCGGAAGATTTGGAAGGATTCTATTATGATCAAAGACTCGGTTATCCAGGGGAGTATCCGTATACACGCGGCATATATAAAAACATGTACAGGGGAAGGCTCTGGACAATGCGTCAGTTTTCAGGTTTTGGAACGGCAGAAGAAACAAACCTCAGGTATAAATATCTTCTCGAGCATGGGCAGACAGGACTGTCAGTAGCATTCCACATGCCGACAATAATGGGGTATGATTCGGATAATCCAAGATCAGAAGGAGAGGTTGGAAGATGCGGTGTTGCAATAGATACCCTGAAGGATATGGAGATACTTTTTGACGGTATTCCGCTTGATAAGATAACAACATCAATGACGATCAATGCGCCAGCAATAGTCCTTTTGGCCATGTACATAGCAGTTGCGGAAAAGCAGGGTATTGATCCTAAGGTTATTAGCGGTACTATACAGAATGACATACTCAAGGAATACATAGCCCAGAAATCCTGGATTTTTCCTCCTGAACCATCTTTGAGGATCATTACGGATATATTCGAATACTGTTCAGAACATGTTCCAAAATGGAACACAATCAGCATAAGCGGGTACCATATAAGAGAAGCGGGCTCAACCGCCATTCAGGAACTCGCTTTTACAATTATGGATGGCATAACTTATGTTCAGAAAGGCATTGAAAAGGGGCTTGATATTGATGAATTTGCCGTAAGGCTTTCTTTCTTTTTTGATGCGCATAATGATTTCTTTGAAGAAATCGCAAAGTTTCGGGCAGCAAGAAGGATGTGGGCAAAGATCATGAAGGAGCGGTTTGGTGCAAAAAAAACTGAATCTTTAAGATTAAGGTTCCATACGCAAACAGCAGGATGCAGTCTTGTTGCACAACAACCAATGAATAATATTGTACGCGTTACCATACAGGCACTTGCTGCTGTACTCGGGGGCACACAATCTTTGCATACAAACTCAATGGATGAAACACTGGCACTTCCGACAGAACAGGCAGCAACGGTTGCACTAAGGACTCAACAGATCATTGCAGAGGAAAGCGGAACTGCGAATGTTATAGACCCTTTAGGAGGGTCGTATTTTATAGAAAGTCTTACGGATCAAATGGAAGCGGATGCGTATAAATACATAGATAAGATTGATAAAATGGGCGGCATGATAGAGGCAATAAAGCAGGGTTATCCTCAGAGAGAGATTGCTGATGCAGCGTACAAGTATCAACATCAGCTTGAGAATCAAGAAAAGATTGTCGTAGGCGTTAATAAATACAGAATGGAAGATAAAAATGCAATCCCCACGCTCGTCATTTCACCCGGAGTTGAAAAAAGACAGATAAAAAGGACTATACAGATAAAAAAGGAAAGAAATAATAAAAAAGTCGGACTTATACTTAAACGGATTGAGGAAGCTGCAAAAGAAAATAAAAATCTTATGCCGCATGTGCTTGAAGCGGTGAAGGTTTATGCATCCGTTGGTGAGATCATGGATACGATGAGAAAGGTGTTTGGAGAGTATAGAGATCCAGGCATATTTTGATCATGCTTTAACAATTTTTTTGGAAAAGTCTCGAAGACATCAGGGTAAACAGGGTTGAAAGATCATCTTTGTGGGAACAGCATCACCCGGTAAGCAGGGAATGGGCGTTTAAACGAAAAAATGTCTCAAAATTCCCACCTGTTAATAGCTGCAAAATTCCTAAATCGGGATTTAAACCCGAACGACCAATACAACAGGCTTGCACAGGTTATAAATGGCATTACAGCTATAACGACTTATGGGTATGACGGTAACGGGAATATGGTGATCCAGACCGATCCTGATGGCAATACAACTAATTACCAGTACAATGCCTTAAACAAGCTCAGTCAGGTCATACAGTATATCTCATCAACCAATGCGCAGACCGCGTATATATATAACCTGCAAGGCGATCTTATAACAGCGACAGACGCAAATGGGAACAATGCAGACTATACCTATGACGATATGAACAGGCTTGTAAAGGTAAACTCACCTGATACTGGGATTACAAGGTACTGGTATGATCCGAACGGCAATCTTATAGGCAAGGTGGATGCAGATAATCGGACGCTCAATTATACCTATGATGCCCTTAACCGTCTCACCTCAGTTATCGACATGTCTAATCCTTCCAGTCCTCTGATAACCTATTATTACGACGGCCAGAATCCTATCAATACATCTATAACCAATGGTATCGGCAGGCTTACAGGGATGCAGGACAGTTCGGGCAATACAGCCTACAGCTATGATGCACGGGGCAATGTTATTCAGGAAACACAGAGCATACTTGGACATCAATATGTTACAAGCTATGCGTATGATAATGACGGCAACCTCGCATCCATAACCTTACCGTCCGGCAGGGTTGTAAATTATACGTATGCAGCAGACCCAAACAAGCCCTCAAGCGTTTCTGCAATGGTAAACGGTGTCAATACAACCATAGCGAGCAATATCACGTACCAGCCGTTCGGAGACCTTGCAGGACTTACGTATGGCAACGGTTTGCCGCTTACCATTACCACAGACGCAACCGGCGAGATAACGAACATACAGGTAGGCAGTATTATTAACCGGGCGTACAATAACGACAATGCAGGGAATGTCCTTACGATCACAACCATTCCCACGACATACACCTACAGCTACGACACGCTCAGCAGACTTACGGATTCAACCGGGGATTACGGCTTATTAACCTACAGCTACGATCAAGCAGGGAATAGATTAACTGCAACGACACCGAGTAATACAATAAACTATTCATACTATCCAGGCACAAATAAGCTCTGGAACTACAACAATCCTGCTGGCTCAACATTCTTATATGATGCAGCGGGGTATATCACAAATGAAACAGTATCGGGTAAGCAGTTTCAATATGACAGTCTCGGCAGGCTTACGCAGGTATCGAATGCCACTGGTGCAGTCATCGGACAATATACCTATGACGGCATGAACCGAAGGCTCACCAAGACCACGGGCGGAGTCACCACAGTATTCATCTACGACATCTACAACAACCTCATAGGTGAGTACGATGCATCAACAGGAAACACTACAAAAGAATATATCTACCTCGGCAGTAAGCCGCTTGCCATGATAACAGAATCAACTTCATCCTCCACAACTTCATCGTCTTCCAGAGGATGCGGGATTATAGATACAGTACGCAGCACTATCAATACCGGTTGCAGCACTACAGGGATTTCATTGAGGAACACCGGTACCATGACGGGCATGGGAGCGATTGACGGGTTCATTTATCTTTTCCCGCTCATCGGGATTGCAATAATCCGTCTGAGCAGAAACGCCAAGAGACGCAAGCTCGATATAATCGGTTTACTGACCATCGGAGGTATGGTATTACTCATAGTTATGATAAGCAGACAGACCCATGCACAGGTAACTGGTGAGACTATTTACTACTATCACCTCGATCATCTCGGCACACCGATAGAGATGACCGACCAGAATCAGAATGTAGTCTGGCAGGCTTCTTATGATCCATTCGGACAGATAACTATCTCAACAGCAACAGTAACCAACAACCTCCGCTTCCCCGGTATGTATGCCGACAGTGAGACAGGTTTGTACTACAACATGAACCGATATTATTACCCTGCAATTGGAAGATACATCGAGCCGGATCCGATATTGCAGCCAATGGTAAATGCACAATTAAACACGAGTTCAATGTTTAATGAGCTTTTATCATTTCTTGCTGCTAATCCCCAGCAAATGCATGAGTATGTATATGTATTAAATGATCCGCTTTTTTTTGTAGATTCCTTAGGCTTAGGGTATTGGGTTATTGGTGGAACCATAGATAATATTGATGTAAATTGGAGTTCCAATAATCCTACTCAAACAAATTTTGGTCTTACAACTCCTCAATTCGGTGGCGGAATTGTTTACTGTTATACCCCAGCACCTCCTCAGCCGCCTCCGCCAAATAAATGTGAAAATAATCCACCACCAGTACCTCCATTAGAACAACCTATATCATGGTCATATGGATTAGGTAAATATTTAGGAGTAAGTGTTTCAAATAATCCGCGCACTATTTGTTTCGGTTTCAGCCCTGGAGTATCATTGTTTCCTGTAAGTCCAGAAATACCTTTGGGATCTATTAAATGGTAAAAAACGTAGTGATTACTCTGGTATTCTTACTATCAATTTTTTCTTTCTTCGGATTAGGTCTTTTTATATTGATAGGTGCGTTGAAACGTTTAAATGTATTTATGGAACCACCAGACGTATATTATTATAAGTTGTTGCGAAACCCGTTAGGTAAAAAAATTTATAATTATTATTGGATTGTCGTAGGTATTATATTTATGGCGGCTTCAGTGTACTTGTTTTTATGTATATATATTTTTCACTGCTTTGGCTAATGGAGAAAATAGGAATAAATAGGTCATGGTAAGCAGACAAACCCATGCACAGGTTTCCGGTGAGCAGGTTTATTACTACCACCTCGACCATCTCGGCACACCGATAGAGATGACCGACCAGAACCAGAATGTAGTCTGGCAGGCAAGCTACGATCCATTCGGGCAGGCAACTATCTCAACAGCAACAGTAACCAACAACCTCCGATTCCCTGGCATGTACGCCGATTCTGAAACCGGTCTCTATTACAACATGAACCGATACTACTACCCGTCGATAGGAAGATACATAGAGCCGGATCCGATATTGCAGCCAATGGTAAATGCACAATTAAACACGAGTTCAATGTTTAATGAGCTTTTATCAATGTTTGCTATCAATCCACAAAAACTGAATGACTACCTATATGCATTGGACAACTCATTAACTAACTTCGATCCTTTCGGCTGGCAGAACACAACGACAGTTGTACCTCCCCCGGTTCCCCAACCGCCTCAGCCACCAGAAATAAAAAATCCGAATGAGTGTAACCAGAAAAAATGTACACCTACATTCCATGGAAATGTATTCTCTATGTGTATGGAAAATTATAAAACTATTGTAGAGGGTACAGCAGCCGCAACTGGTGTCGGAACAGTAATTGGGGCAATAATTGCAAACGTACCAGGAGCTGAAGCGGGGGCATATATAGGAGGAGGAAGCTATGCGGCAGGGTTCACTTATATGTGTTATAAGGAAGCAACTTTCTGTGATAAAAATCAATAAAAAGGATTAATACTATGAATGAAGAGCTAAAAAGAAAAATAAGAATTGTTGTTATCATTTATATTTTTTTTGGTATGGCTATTGCTGGATCTTTACAAAGTTTTAATAAATCTTTTAAGATTACTAATCCGGTGAAATTTGAGACGGCTAATGTCATGCCTTTCTATATAGATTTGATTTTATCAGTTGGAGCGGTTATAGCTGCAGTAATACAAAGGATGCGAGTTAAGGGTAAATACATACCCTTATTCTTATTATCTAGTGCAGTAGCTGTATTTCCTTGGTATATTATAAAATCAGGTATTTATAATAAATTTGGTTTTATCAGTATAGTTATTGTAAATGATATAGAATTTCTAAGTACTATTGTTGTTCCGTATTTCCTTTATAAGGCATTTGTTAATGAAGAAAATATGATTGTTGATAAACATGGCAGACAATATACACTCTGGGATTTTTTTACAAGAAATCGATCTAAAAGAAAGAAGCAATCTACTCCATCCTCTACGACATAAGGACCCTCATAAACGCAATGCTGAGCATAGCAAGCGAGCAAAACGTAGATCTACAGGTATTTCTTGGTCTTCTCATCCAATCGGATGAGATAAAGACAGATGTTACCGACATAATCAACAGAGTCAATCAGAGAGGTGTGAGCGCCGTTCTTGATAAGAAAGATATAAAGCTGTTCAAGAGATTGTTCGAGGACATGGAAGGGGTCTTTGATCACATGAAGGGCCTGAATCCTTCAGACCCGATCTTTGATATGACGTGGCGGGCTACATCACGGCAGAGACAGAATCCGGCACACTCCTCAACTACGACAGTCTCGGCAGGCTTACGCAGGTATCGAATGCAAGCGGGGCAGTCATCGGGCAATATACCTATGACGGCATGAACCGAAGGCTCATCAAGACCGCTGGTGGAGTTACCACAGTATTCATCTACGACATCTACAACAACCTCATCGGCGAGTATGACTCAAGCACAGGAAATTCTACAATGGAATATGTTTACCTCGAAGGAGCCAAATGAATATAAAAAGCGAGCTATAGAAAAGATAAAATTATTAAATAAATCCCTTGAGGGTCATACTATTAATGAAAATAATTCGTCACCATGATAATAGCGGTATGATTTTACGAATTATTTCAAAATGGTCATACAAAATAAAAAGGGTTGATAGTTTTTTACCAGTATTGTTTTTTATAATCTTAATATTTTTAGGAATACTGGCTACTGTAATTGCAATAAATATTTCAAAGTGATTACTGACAGTCTCGGCAGGCTTACGCAGGTATCGAAATGTGCAACCTTGAGTTCGAGGGCATGGGGTTTGAGGAAATCATAGACCCATCTGGTAAATATCGTCGCTTCCATGGACCGGGAATACCGGCAATCCATTGACGGAGAGCCGTGCGTTAAGCTGCTACCTCTCCCTGGCTTATTTTTGTGCCATCTTCGAGTTTCATGCAGTACCAAATATTCTTCTTGTGAATGTCCAATCCGATGTAGTATACTTTTTCCATAACATTAGCTTTCTTGTGTGGTTAACTTTGGGCGAGTGTTCCTCGACTCAACTACTATTTATAGCATGTTACCACCGGGAGGCTTTGCTTCCTTACTTATGCATTCAAACAGATACCCATTTTCTTTGGTCTTCCGCATTTCCCTGCCTTTAATTTCTCTCTGCCGGGTGCCTCTTCTATGCTGTGTATAAAATTGTCATCCCCACACGTTCGCCCTGTCAATGAATTCTTCTTTATTTCCTTTATTGCTTAAACATTGCCGTCTTGACCTAAAAACGTAAGCCAGATCATGGATACGATGAGAAAGGTGTTTGGAGAGTATAGAGATCCAGGCATATTCTGATCATGCTTTAACAATTTTTAGTGTTATACATTAGCACAAAAAATGCATTTGAAAAAAGCGGGAAATGCCGTGAAATGAGTAAAACAATGCGTCAAATAAAGTCTGCCTCAAATATCACCCCATGCTGCATTATGGTGTTAAATTACGGAGATAATTGATAAACAAGTTATTGACTTTATTATAATAAGTATTAATCTTTATTAAAAAAAGGAGGATAAAAATGAAAAAGGTAACATTTATATTTAGCTTACTCACTATTTTTAGTATGGTAATATCGGGTTGTGCAAAGAAAGAGGTTGTAAAACCAGAAGCAAAGCCGCAGGCAAAGGCAGAAGTTAGTACTCCAGCTCAACCATCTGCTCCAGCATCTACAATGACGGCTCAGCAAACCAAGCAGATGACCTTGGACGAGGTTCAGAAAGAGCTTAAAATGATCCATTTCGATTTTAACAAGTACAATATCAGGCCTGACGCAAAGACCATTCTTGAGAATAATGCAAAAATCCTTAGAGAAAATCCAAATGTAAAGGTACAGATTGCCGGTTATTGTGATGACAGGGGCTCTGTGGAGTATAACCTTGCACTTGGTGAGAAAAGAGCACAGTCAGCAAAAGATTATCTCGTTACTCTTGGTATTGCATCTTCAGACTTATCAACGATAAGCTATGGTAAATCAGATCCCATCGATCCGTCTAACAACGAGAAAGCATGGGCGATGAACAGAAGAGACGAGTTTCATATTGCAAAGTAATAGGTAAATATCTTTTAGTGTATCCCCGGTAGTTTACCGGGGATATTTTTAACTGGTGTATATTATTTATGATAACGGATATTTTAAATTACAGTATAATAGGCCAAAACCAGAGTTCAATTATGTCGATGGTCTTCAATGCAGGGCCGGTGGCAAAGTTTGTTTTGATAGTCTTGTTTATTATGTCTATTGTGAGCTGGGCAATCATAATATTCAAATATGTTTCCTATAACAGGATATCAAAATCTGCCGATCTTTTTATGGAGGTATTTTTAAAAGGCAAAACATTAAATGAGGTTTACGAAGAAACAAGGCACCTGCCAGCCTCATACCTGAAATCCATATTTGATATAGGCTACAAAACGGGTATGAGAAAAAAAACATCATCTTCTGACGAAGAAGAAAGCGAAAACATACATTTAAGCCTTGATATAATAGAACGTGCAATGAGGAAGGTTATACTTGTTGAAGTGAACAGATTGGAGAATTTACTTTCGTTTCTTGCATCAACCGGAAGCTCTGCCCCATTTATCGGGCTATTTGGGACAGTATGGGGCATTATGGCTGCATTCAGGAGCATTGGGATAACAGAATCAGCAAGTCTTGCAGTGGTAGCACCCGGTATCTCTGAAGCGCTTATAACAACCGCGGCTGGACTTTTTACGGCAATCCCTGCTGTTCTTGCGTACAACTATCTTGAAAGAAGAATCAAAGTGTTTATGGATGATATGGATGCCTTTATAATTGAGATGTCAAACGTATTTGAGAGGCATATCAATAAACATGGCGTTTAATAATAACAAAAGAACTTTTTCAGATATAAATGTTACCCCGCTTGTTGATGTAATGCTTGTGCTGCTTATAATATTTATGGTTACAGCTCCCATGCTGCAGCAGGGTATAAAGGTTAATCTTCCGCAGGCAAAAGCTAACAACATAAAAGCAAATGAAGAAAAAATAATGATCACGATAACAAGAGATGAAAAGATCTATATAAACAAGAATCCTTATAAACTCAATGAACTCGGAAAAACTCTGAAAGCCATCAATGCATACAACAGAGAAAAGCAGGTATTTCTAAAGGCCGATAAAGATGTGCCTTATGGTTTTGTTGTCAGGGTTATGTCCGCGATCAAGGATGCGGGGATTAAGGAACTTGGCATGGTAACAGAACCTCTGCATGGATAATGAAAAGTGCTAATAATTATGAAAGTTTTTTTTACAAGGCAGTTGCCGTATCAATATCGGCACATCTGATATTCCTTTTTGTGATTTCTTATGGAGAATTACTTCCATCTAAAGAGATAAATTATCAACCTTTCTATGCTGTAAAACTCGTATCTGTGGAAGAAAGCAGGAATACTTCTGCACAAGAAAATGTACCTGCTGTACAACAAAATAATGTTGTTCACTCAAAGAGAATTAGCGCAAAAGAGATGATTTTACCTATTGAGAAAAAATATGCCCCACGCCAAAAAGATCTTCTCTCGGCTATTAATAAAATAAACAGTGAGCTGCAAAGAGAAAAGCTTTTAAATGTTCTCAAAGGTTATAATGGCAATAAAAAAGAGGAGCAGAAAAGCAGTAAATTTCCATCATTATCATCAAACAGTGCAGAGGGTTCCGGTGTGCCTTCCGGCTCTGCCGCAGAACAATATTATTCGCTTGTATGGGAGAAGATACAAAATGCATGGATTCTGCCCAGCGGTATGGCTGCCATAAGTTACGGGCTTGAAACAATCGTATCAATAACTATAAACAAGGACGGTAAAGTATCCAATATTAAAATAGAAAAAAGTTCGGGTAATTCCTATTTTGATCAAACGGCAATTCGTGCTATAAACAAGGTGAATCCTTTACCACAACTTCCACCAAGCTGGTTGCAGAATAGTATAAATATAGGGATAAAATTCAGTTGCAAAGAAGGTTGTCAATGAAAAGATATTTAGTACACACATTGGTAATAATATTTTTAATGATATCGTCATCCGGTGCTTATGCAAAGGTTTATATAGATATTAACGCCCCGACAATAAAAAGATTACCCATTGCTGTTACAATGCCTATAGCAAAGCCTGGTTCTAATCTTGAAGACGTTAAGCTCCTTCATAATACGATATCAAATGCCCTTGAGACATCAGGATATTTTGCAGTTCTGCCGCGATCCATATTTATAGAAAAAAACGGAGGATTACTGCCGGGCCAGTTTAATTTTGCCGATTGGACAGACATAGGGGCAGAGGGACTTGTAAAAATGAGTTATTCTGTAAGAGGCAATAAGGGTATTGTAAAGGCTTTTGTGTATGATGTCGTTCAGGCAAAGTCTTTGCTTTCAAAGGAATACACAGGGAATGTATCAAATGTAAAGTATATAGGTAACAGCATAGCAAACGATATTGTGTATGCTTTTACGGGGCATGAGGGCCTTGCAGGTTCAAAGATTGCTTTTGTTTCAAAAAAGACGGGAAAAGATGAGATATACGCAATGGATCTTGATGGCAGCAACATGGTAAGGCTTACATATAATAATACAATAAACCTTTCACCCGTGTGGAGCCCGAATGGTAATAAATTATTATTCATTTCATATATGCGGAAAACCCCTGCCTTATATATGCTGGATCTGAACAGCGGCCATATAAAAACGATATCAAATAAAAAAGGATTGAATATAAGTCCTGCTTTTGCTCCGGATGATAATGAAATAGCGTTGACATTAAGTTTTCAGGGTTCTCCGGAGATATACCTTAGGAGTCTCGCAGGGAATGAATTGAAAAGACTTACCAATACATCAGGCATTAATGTTTCGCCGAGTTTCTCTCCCGATGGCAAACACATTGCCTTTGTTTCCGATAGAGCGGGCAGTCCCCAGATCTATGTCATGAATGCGGACGGCTCGGATATACAACGGTTAACTTTTCATGGGACGTACAATACGTCCTGCAATTGGTCACCCGCCGGCGATCGTATAGCATTCTCGGGTTTATCGAAAGATGGGACTTATGACATCTATACTATGAAACCGGACGGATCCAATCTTGTAAGATTAACCGAGGATCAAGGGGATAATACCGGCCCGAGATGGTCGCCCGGCGGTTATTATATAATATTTACATCAACAAGGGACGGGCATCAGCAGCTGTATGTTATGAATGCTAACGGGAGTAATCAGTATAGAATTATCTCAGCCCCTTATGATATGAGTTCACCCGCATGGTCTAATAAGATAAATTATAAAATTACTATTAAATAAGGATTAGATGAAGTATTTTAATTCATTGATATGATCAAATTACAGGAGTGATATATATGAAAAAAACATTTACAACGTTTTTAATTATAGTTTTAATTACAAGCTTATCAGGGTGTATCAGGACGAGCGAGGATATAAGGCTTGATAAAGAATTTAGGGAACTAAAGACAAATGTTGATTTGAATAATCAAAAGCTTAATACGAAGATTGATACCCAGATAGCAAGTGTAAGACAGAATCAGGTTGATATGCTTTCAAAACTTGATTCCACAAAAAATGATATCCAGGATCTGAGGAATAGAATGGACATATTAGAACATAGATTTAATAAGCTCAGCAGAGAATTTAATGTTTTTGCTGCGACAGGGCTTTCGAATACCGATACAGAGCAAAGGCTATCCGCACTTGAAACATCAATGACAGCGGTGGAGGCGTGGATGAGTCTTTCAACCGTTTCTTCCCGCGCGTTAACCCACCATACAGAAAGCACTATAAAGCCAAGGGTACTGACACTGGATAACGCCGTAAGGTTGTTTAAAGCCAAAAAGTTTGAACAGGCAAAGCCTGTATTTGAAAAATATTCAAAGAAAGGTAATACTCTTGAGAAAGAGAGATCTTTCTTTTATCTTGGTGAGATAGCTTATAATACAAAAGATTATAAAACTGCGATTGCGAATTACGGGATTATTGTAGAGAAATATCCAAAGAGTTCCCTTATAACGGATACATACTATATGATAGGCAAAAGTTTTGTAAAGATTGGCTCTAAAGATAAAGCAAAATTATTTTTTGAGGAACTCATATCAAAGTATCCCAATGATAGATTAAGTAAAGAGGCGCGGAAGGAATTAAAGAAACTCAAGAATTGATATTTGTTTATTCAATTTTGACAAGCAAGACATTCTTTACGAACCAGCGTACGACAAGAACAGCCGGTATGTCCAAAATGGCAGTGAGTGCTTCACCCACTGCCCGATAGATCTTATCGGAAAGATATAAAATTTTCTTATAATACGTACCCTTCATTTTCAATAGCATGTTGTGCAATTTTGTCTTTGATGGCTGATAGATTAAGTGGATATACGTACGCAAGCCTTGACATTGCCTTGTTGTATTTACCGAATTCTTCGGCATTATCTTCTGCTGTGTCACCAAGTACGTACCTTGCAAGAAGTGTAACTTTGTTTAAACCCTCATAAACAAATGCCTTTGTCATGAGCATGGGTATGTTTACCTTTGATTCACCCCGTATCCTTGAAAGTTTCAATGTCCTTGCTATTGCTGAATCCATAGCGTATATTTCCATTATCATATTGGCGATATTCTCAAAAAGGTACTCGCCCCTTCCAAAATTAAACATTTTGTCTGTTAATTGTGACATATATTTTTGAACAGCAACACCTGTTGCATAGATAGCAATTTTTTTGGCAATATCTGTTGCAAGCTTTTCAACCCCAATAAGTCCGTTTTCAGCTTGTTTATTGACTTTGTCGGCCTTTATCTCGGCAAGGATCTCGTTTAGTCTACCCATAAAATCCAGTTCACCTTTCATGGATCTCTTAAGTATGGTTGCAGGAATAAGAAGTCTGTTTATTTCATTTGTGCCTTCAAATATTCTGTTTATTCTTGCATCTCTGTATGCCCTTGCAACCGGGTATTCCTCAATAAAACCGTATCCTCCATATGATTGCACGGCTTCATCAACTACAAATCCCAGTACTTCTGATCCGTAAACCTTCATTATGGATGCTTCTATATCATAGTCCTCAAATATTCTTGCAGCCTTCTTGCTGAAATCGGATGCTTTATGATCGAGTGCTGTGATACTGCTATCGATCATCCCCGATGTCCTGTAAGCCATGCTTTCAGTCGCATAAGTTTTGATCATTATGTCTGCAAATTTTCTTCTTATCATACCAAAGTTAGATATCGGCTGATCAAACTGTTTTCTTTGATTTGCATACTGTGTTACGAATTTCATAATCTCTTTACATCCGCCTATAGAAGCTGCCCCGAGTTTAATTCTCCCGATATCAAGTACACCCAATGCAGACTGATGACCCTTGCCGATCTCTCCGAGCACATTTTCTACAGGCACCTTAACGTCATTAAGTATGACCGATCTTGTGGAAGAACCTCTTATTCCCATCTTGTTTTCTTCTTTTCCGGTTGATAAGCCTTCAGAATTTTTTTCAACTATAAAGGCTGTAAACTTATCGCCATCGACTTTTGCATATATGATAAAAAGATCCGCAAAACCTGAGTTTGTTATAAACTGTTTTTCTCCGTTGAGTATGTAGTATTTGCCATCCTTACTTAATACCGCCTTTGTTTTTGCGCCTAACGCATCGGAGCCGTAGCCTGTTTCTGTAAGCCCATAAGCAGCTATCATCTCGGAGGTGGCGAGTTTTGGCAGATACTTCTTTTTCTGTTCGTCATTGCCAAAATAAACTATTGGAAGTGTCCCTATCCCGTTGTGTGCAAGTATTGTTGCAGCAAATGCACCTGATTTTGCTATTTTCTCGGATACGCGTAGTGATGTAGAGAGATCCCTGCCAAGACCGCCGAATTCTTCGGGGATTTCTATCATCAAAAGACCAATCTCGCCCGCTTTTTTCATAAGTTTAACATTGATGTCTATCTTTTTGTCATGCTCTTCCATCTGATCTACTAAAGGCATTACGTCCTTTTCCATAAAGTCATTTGCAGTATCCACAAAACTCAATTGTTCTTCTGTAAATTCTTCCGGTGTGAAGACGTCCCTTGATGCTGCAGGCTCTAATAAAAATCCGCCGCCTACAGGCTTTGTAATGTTTTCGTTTCTCATACTTTCCTCCATTGAGTGAATATTCATTCATTATATACCATATACAAAAAATCAAAAGCAAGTAAATATTAAATCTTATCAGCACACTGTACTTTAATACTTGAGAATATTTCATTTTATAAGTTGGATTACGTGAAACCCGAAAGAGAGGGTAAGTAATATTGACGATTTTCAGTTAGTCTTTGATTTCAGATAAAAACTAAGCAAATTCCATAAAATAATAGCTTGACAACACATTTTAATATACTATAGTGGTATTAAGTGGTATAAAGTGGTATAAAAATGATACAAAATTGTAAGGTGACAAATGGAATTTATAGGAAGGCATAAACATAGGATTGATAAAAAAGGCAGGGTAAGTGTTCCATCCGCATTCAGAAAAATACTGTCCGAGGAATATGATAATCATGTCATTATAAGTAATGGGCTAAACTATCTTGAGATTTACCCTTACGCTGTCTTTAAAAAAAGAATTGATAGATTAAACACGCTGCCGTCGACACTCGACATTGTAGAAGATTATAAACGCTTTCAGCTCGGTGATGCAACTGACTATCTTATAGATGAACTTGGAAGATTACTTATCCCTTCATACCTGCGCGAAGAAGCAGGCCTAAAGGAAGAGGTAATAATCATCGGTATGGCCGATGCATTTGAGATATGGGATGCAGATACTTATGGTAAAGAACATCAAAGGCTTAAAGATAATTTCCATAACATAAAGAAAGGCATATCTGAGCACGGTGTATAAATGCATGTACCCGTATTAGTAGATAAAGTTATAAAAAATATGTCACCTCATAATAAAGGCGTTTATCTTGATGCAACCGTGGGGCATGGAGGGCATGCAAAGGCTATACTGGAGGCATCTTCGCCAGACGGTTTTGTTGTTTGTGTTGATATTGATCCATCCGCACTTGAGGCGGCAAAGACAAACCTTAAGGACTTTGAGCAAAGGATCAAGCTTGTAAATGCCAATTACAAAGATATCAAAACCATTATTAAGCAAAGCGAGTTTGAGAAATTTGACGGGATACTTTTAGACCTTGGTTTTAATGTCTCTCAGATTTTTGATGAATCAAGAGGGTTCAGTTTTATAAAGGACGGACCTCTTGATATGCGGTTTGATAGGTCGTCAGACTTAACAGCATACGATGTGGTAAACAGATTTACGCAGGAGAAGCTTGCAAAGATCATAAAAGAATATGGAGAAGAAAAATATTTTTATAAGATTGCAAAGGCCATAGTTATAGCACGTCAAAAAAGGCCCATACAAAACACACTAACACTTTCAGCGATAATTTCTAATGTAGTAAAAAGATATACACGCATACATCCTGCTACAAGGACGTTTCAGGCGATCAGGATCTTTGTAAACAATGAATTGGAAAATCTTAAATCGTTTGTTGATTCTGTAAAAGATATTGTAAACATTGAAGGAACAATTGTTATAATATCATTTCATTCTCTTGAAGATAGAATTGTAAAAAATGTATTTAAACAGCTATTAACCATAACCGGGCCTTCGTTTACATTGCTGACTCCGAAACCTTTAACAGCGGATGAATCTGAACTTGATTTAAATCGTATGGCGAGAAGTGCAAAACTAAGGGCGGTTAAGAGAGTAGCTTAAGGAGGTATAATGAATGTAAAGGCTTATGTAGATACACATTCTACAGATTATCAATCGGGTTATACCCTGAGTTTATCACCGGTAAAATTACTGACAGCAGTTGCAGTTGTTCTTATATTTGTATTATTCTTGATATGGAGCAGGATAGACTTTATAGCAGAAGGCTACAAGATATCATCACTAAATCAAGAGATACAAAAGCTGGAACAGGAAACGGATCAATATAATCTGGAGATGGCGACACTCAAGAGCAGAAGCAGAATTGAATCTATAGCAAAAAACAAATTACACCTGGTTTATGCTGCACCTGATCAAGTAATACTGCTAAATAGATAGAATGGACTACAGGCAAAGTATTCATAATACTCATTATCCTGTAAGGATATTTATAATCTATTTTCTAATCATCTCCGGTTTTTCTATAGTTCTGTCCAAGGCTTTTTTTCTACAGGTTATTAAAGGCAGGAAATATGCTGAGATTGCAAGACACCAATATTCTAGAGAAGTAAAACTGATCCCCGCAAGAGGGGTCATTATGGACAGGGACGGCCGCATTCTTACGCAGAGTGTTCTTGTTGATTCTTTCTATATGGATCCTGCACAGGTTCGGGCAAAGTGGAGAACCGCAGCAATTCTTGAGCATGTCCTTGGAGTCAGTAAGGAAGCTGTTTATAAAAAGATGGATGAAGATAGACAGTTTGTATGGATAAAAAGACTTGTGGATCCTGAGGTTGGTAAAAAACTAATGCAGTATAAACTGGATGGCATTTACATGCTGAGAGAGTACAGAAGATTTTATCCGAACAAGAACCTCGCGAGCAGTGTCCTCGGATTCGTTGATATAGATTCAAACGGTTTGGCCGGAATGGAACTGTCATTGAACAACTATCTTAATGGTAAACCATATAAAGCGATTATAGATGTAGATGGACACAACAGTCCTATGTACACGAATGAATCATTTAAGAGTAGAGCAACGTCCGGTGATGATGTTGTTAGTACCATTGACATAAATATTCAGTTCATGCTTGAGCAGGCATTAAGTAATGCTGTGTCTAAATATGAGGCTCAAAAAGGTATAGGAATTATAATGTCGCCATACACGGGTGAAGTTCTTGCAATGGCAAATATACCGGATTTTAATCCTAACATATATATGAATTACCCGATTTCCGCATTTAAAAACATCTCTGTTGAAGACAGCTATGAGCCCGGCTCTATTTTTAAACCGTTTACAATATCATCAGCCATAGATAGTGGCATTATTTCCCCCACGCAAGACATATTTTGCGATGATGGAGATTATAGGGTTTATAATATTACAATCCAGGATGCGGGAAGGTCGTTTGGTTTGT
The DNA here is from genome assembly GCA_023382265.1 of Deltaproteobacteria bacterium. Taxonomy (NCBI): domain Bacteria; kingdom Pseudomonadati; phylum Myxococcota; class Myxococcia; species Deltaproteobacteria bacterium. Next base: position 21,932 of record JAMCPX010000061.1, read on the forward strand.
TAAGTGTAGCAGACATAATAAAATATAGCAGTAACATCGGTGCAGCAAAGATAGGTGAGAAGGTGGGCCCGCGTATTCTGTACACATACCTCAGGAGATTTGGCTTTGGCAAGCAAACAGGTATAGAACTACCGGGCGAATCTTCGGGTATCCTTAATCCTATTAATAAATGGTCCGGAGTATCGGTGGATACAATACCATTCGGTCAGGGGGTATCGGCAACACCTATCCAGCTCGCGGTTGCTATGTGCGCAATAGCAAATGGAGGTATACTGATAAAACCGACTATTGTTAAGGAGATAATGAAGCCGGACGGGAAAGCCGTTACACTGCCTCCGGTTATCAGGGAAAGGGTAATATCGGAAAGTACTGCACACGATATGACCAACATGCTTGTGCGGGTTGTAAATGACGGCGGTACGGGTTTGAATGCTCAGATCAACGGGTATACGGTTGCAGGCAAAACAGGTACGGCACAAATCCCTGTTCCAAAAATAGGCGGTTACTACAAGAACAGATTCATAACATCATTTATGGGGTTTATCCCTGCAAAACATCCAAGAATCGTTATGCTGATAATGCTCATTGATCCAAAGAAGGATCAATACGGAGGTGATAGTGCCGCCCCAGTATTTAAAGAAGTTGCAGAAAGGGTTCTGCCGTATCTTGGAGTTCCATCAAAATTAAATCTTATGGCAACGCCTTCGAGTAATCCCTCCATACCGGACATAAATCAGATAGGAGAGTACATAAGTACACAAACGGGTTTTGTCCCTGATTTTATAGGTAAGCCAATAAGGGCTGTTTTAAAGCAGGCAAAAGAAGCTGGGATTGATAACATAATAATAAAAGGTACAGGTTATGCTGTTAAACAGAACCCATCTCCCGATGCGCCATACGTAAAAGGTGCTGTTGTAGTTAATTTCTCTATGAGAGGAAAGCATGGAATTTAAAAAGCTATTAAAAGCTATAAACTATACATCAATACACAACGAAATGCCCAAAGACATAACCGGCATCGCGTACGACTCAAGAAAGGTAAAGAGCGGCGATTTATTTGTAGCAATCCAGGGTGAAAAAAAGGATGGGATCAAATACGAGAACGATGCGGTTATTAGAGGGGCTGCATGTGTTGTGGCAAAGGAATATAACAGGGACATACAAGGTATCTGCCAGGTAGTAGTTGAAGATCCAAGGCTTTCATTGTCACTACTCGCAAAGGAGTTCTATAAAAATCCATCATCAAGACTTTGTGTCGTCGGGGTTACGGGTACAAATGGAAAAACTACGATAACATACCTTATAGAGAACATATTTAGAATTGCTTCTAGAAAGCCTGTTATTATAGGAACCGTTAATTATAGATTCATGGATCAGCGGAAGAAAGCCGTAAACACAACGCCGGAGTCACTTGATATCAATCAGATGATGAGTGAATACCTGTCTCAGGGTGCAACAGATCTGATCATGGAGGTATCGTCGCATGCCATATCACAACGCAGGGTGAATGGGATTAATTTTGATATAGCCATTTTTACAAATCTTACCCAGGATCACCTTGATTATCATAAAACAATGGAAAACTACTATGCAGCAAAGGCACAGCTTTTTGAAAAGATATTACCCGTAAGTAACAAGGACAACAAGTTTGCAATTCTTAACAGCGATGATCCATGGGTAAAAAGGATTAATATAAAGAAGGGCATACATGTGCTTAAATTCGGGATATCCTCAATAGCAGATACAAGGCTTATAGAATCCTCCGTGTCTCTTGACGGAATAAAGATGAATCTTTCAACGCCGATAGGCATAATTGAACTTTCCTCCGCACTGGTAGGCTATTATAATATTTATAATATAATGGCGGCTGTGTCGGCAGCCATTGTTGCAAAGGTTGACTACCAACACATAAAGCAGGGGATAGAATCACTTACTGGTGTGCCGGGCAGGGTTGAAAGGGTAAATAATCCAAAAGGGATATACGCATTCGTTGATTATGCTCATACACCCGATGCACTCGAAAAGGTACTCAGGGCGCTTGACGGGCTAAAGAAAAAGAAGCTCATAACAGTGTTTGGGTGTGGCGGTGACAGGGATAAAGGTAAGAGGCCTATTATGGGAGATATAGCAGCAAGATTATCTGATATAACGATCATAACATCCGACAATCCACGTTCTGAAGCATCCTCAAACATAATTTATGATATCGAGCAGGGAATTAAAGGCGTTAAAAAAGCCACAGACATGAAAAATAAATCTACAGGAAAATTTTATACGGTAATAGAGGATAGAAAAGATGCTATAAAAGCAGCGATTGATATAGCCGAGAATGGGGACGTTGTTCTGATTGCAGGTAAGGGACACGAAGATTACCAGATATTCAGTGATAAGACCATTCACTTTAGTGATAGGGAAGAGATCATGAGATGCTTCGGATTATTAGAATGAAAATATTAATGAATGATATGAAGGGATTAAAAAACATAGATATTTTTAATGCCGGCGATAACTGGATCGCAGACGGTGTATCAACGGATACAAGAAAAAAACTTAAAGGAAGACTATTTTTTGCCTTAAAAGGTGAAAGATTTGACGGCCATGATTTTGTAAAAGATGCCTTTAAAGGCGGGGCAGCAGGGATTGTGATCAACAGGTCGAGAAAAGATATAATCAATAAATTTAATACCAATACCATATTTGATGTTGAAGATACATTTTCCTCACTTGAGGAGCTTGCCGGCAGTATACGACACAGGCATGACCCGGTGGTTATCGGCATAACAGGGAGTAACGGTAAGACAACAACAAAAGAGATGGTTGCGGCTCTTTTATCATCAAATAAAAATGTGGGTAAAACGGAAGGCAATTTTAATAATCTTATCGGTTTGCCCATATCAATACTCAATATGGAGAATGACACTAACGTATGGGTTCTGGAACTCGGAACAAGCAGGTTTGGCGAGCTTGCAAGCCTTACCAACATAGCCGATCCGGATATCGGGATACTCACAAATATAGGAAGGAGTCACCTTGAATTCTTTGGAGACATTGATGGTGTGGCAAAGGCAAAAGCAGAGATGTTTGAAAATATGTCGGTATATTCTACTGCTATAGTAAACTCGGATGATCCTTTTATCAAAGATATTGCCCATAGGTTTAGGGGCGATACACTGAGTGCAGGTTTCGCTGAGGACGCAGAACTCAGAATTATCTCCTTTAAATTCGTAAATGAAGGTATGGAATTTGACATTCTGCATAATAATGAACAGCAGCATATGTATACCCCATTAAATGGCAGGCATTATCTGTATGATATTGGGTATGCAATTTTATGTGCAAGGGTTTTGGGCATTGAATGGGATGCCATAAAAGATGCGTGTACGCATTTTTATCCTGTGGCTGGACGCGGGAAGACCATAAATTATAATAACGGCATAACTGTTATAGATGACACGTACAATGCGAACCCCGATTCGGTAAGCATGGGATTATTATCGGCAGTGGAAAAATATGGTCCGGATAGCATTATGGCTGTTATTGGAGATATGCTTGAGCTTGGCGAACATGCTTCAGAACAGCATATAGAGCTCGGGGAATTTATGGCTTTGAAAGGTGTAAGGAAATTTATACTTATTGGTGAGTTTTCCGAATACGTAAAAAAGGGTATAGTATCAACAGCAAATAATGCCGACGTAAGGCAGGCAAGAGATATAGATCAGGTTGTAAACGAACTTGTTACCATGAGTAGGAATTCAGCTGTTATATATATAAAAGGCTCCAGAAAGATGCACATGGAGGATATCCTAACAGAACTTGAAAGGTTAAAAGGGTGGAGTCATGATTGAGTATCTGTTATTCCCATTGGCTAAAAAGTTTATCGTATTTAATGTACTTAAGTATATAACCTTTAGAACCCTCAGCGCTGTAATAACCTCGTTACTTATAACATTGATCTTCGGGAATGCTTTTAAGAGATTTATGTCGGGTATAGGGGGATCACAGGTTATAAGAAGGGATGGACCAAAAAATCATATTAATAAATCAGGGACTCCTACTATGGGCGGGCTTCTCATAATAGGTGCTATAGTTGTATCAACGATACTATGGATGGATATATTGAATATTTATACATGGATACTTCTTTTCACGCTTGTAGGATTCGGGGCAGTTGGTTTTATGGATGATTACCTGAAGCTAACAAGAAAGAATCCAAAAGGCTTCAAAGGCAGTTACAAAATTATCATAGAAACGCTTCTCACGATTCTCATTATATATTTGCTTATTAGATATGATGATATAAAATTTACACTCACATTCCCGTTTTTTAAAAAGGCTATCATCGATCTTGGCTGGCTGTATTTTGTGTTTATAATCTTTGTCGTGATAGGCGCCGCAAATGCCGTTAATCTGACGGATGGACAGGACGGGCTTGCAATTGTGCCTGTTATGACATCTTTTAGCGTGTACGCTGTCTATGCCTATGTACTTGGTAATATAAAATTTTCAGATTATCTTATGTTTACTTCTATACAGGGAACCGGAGAGATATCTGTTCTTGCGGGTGCTGTTATTGGTGCATCGCTTGGATTTTTATGGTTCAATACATATCCGGCGGAAATATTCATGGGCGATGTCGGCGCTCTTGGAATAGGAGGTATGCTTGGGGTTACGGCTATAATATTAAAACAGGAACTGCTGCTTATGATTATAGGAGGTATTTTCGTTCTTGAGGCATTATCCGTGATGACACAGGTAGCCAGTTATAAATTAACAGGCAAAAGGATATTTGCAATGGCGCCCATACATCATCATTTTGAACTTAAAGGCTGGTCAGAACCAAAGATCACGGTTCGTTTCTGGATCATATCTATTTTGCTTGCATTGATTGGACTTTCTACACTCAAACTAAGGTAAAAAATGGAACTAAATGGTAAAAATGTTGCTATAATAGGCATTGGTAAGACAGGGATTGCAACAGCAGATTTTTTATACAAAAAGGGCGCTTCTATGACATGCTTTGATCAGAAGCCATTATACGGAATTGATAATTTAAATACTTTAAAATCGTGGAATGCAAAGATAATTGATAATTGGGATGGTAAGCATGTAGGCAAATTTGATTATGTTATCGTAAGCCCGGGCGTGCCGATGTCATTGGAAGGGATAACAGAAGCGAGAACAAAGAGTATAGAGGTTATCAGCGAGATAGAGCTTGCATGTAGATTTACGGATAAGAAGATAATAGGCATAACCGGCACAAATGGTAAAAGTACAACAGTTACGGTTGCCGGACAGATTCTAAATAATGCAGGGATAAAGACAGGGGTCGGCGGTAATATCGGGACCCCGTTTATAGAGCTTATAGATCACGATCAAGGTTACGGATTATACCTGCTTGAGCTGTCGAGCTATCAACTCGAAGGTATCATCACATTCAGACCATGGATTTCGGTACTTTTGAACATTACAGAGGATCACCTTGATCGTTACGGGAACATGAATGAATATGCTCAGGCTAAATTTAGAATATTCATGAACCAGTCTCAGAGCGATTACGCGATAATCAATGCGGAAGATGTTATTACCGTTAAATCAAGGCATAAGATTAGGGCAAAAACGTATAGCTTCTCTATAAATAAAAGGAACAGGAGAGGTGCTTATTATAACAATAATAAGATTATATATGTTGACGGCTCTGAAAACAAATCAGAATTTACAGTTAAGAATCCATCATTGAATGGTGTTCACAATATTCAGAACACCATGGCAGGAATAATAATCGCAAGGCTGCTTGATGTTCAGGATGAAAGCATACAATCAACATTGGATAAATTTAAGGGATTATCACACAGGATAGAGCTTGTGTCGGAGATCAATAAAATAAAATACTATGATGATTCTAAGGCTACGAATGTAGATTCTGTCCGCGTGGCTTTAAAGAGCTTTGCAGAACCAGTTATTCTTATAATGGGAGGAAGAGATAAGGGCGGAGACTATAGTCCGCTCTCTGAGCTGATTAAGAACAGGGTAAAACTTTTAATCGTTATGGGTGAGGCAAAGGAAAATATCCTTAATACGTTTAGAGGTATGGTTGATTATATTGTAGTTCAGAACATGGAAGAGGCAGTGAATAAATCTTATGAACATGCACGGGCAGGAGATGTAGTACTTCTTTCTCCTGCATGCTCAAGTTTTGATATGTTCCGGGATTACAAACAGCGTGGTGATGTATTCAAAGAAGCTGTCTTAAAATTAACGAAGGAAAATGCTCATGAAGGGATATGATCGCGGAATAATCATTGCAACATTCGGTTTGTGTATATTCGGGGTCATAATGGTCTTCAGCGCAAGTTCTATATATGCACTGCAGGAATACGGTAGTAAATATTACTTTGTAAAAAGGCAGGTCATTTATCTTATAATCGGTTTTATATCGGCTGCTGTTGCAGCCGGGATTGATATAAATATAATAAGAAAATACATCTGGTTTTTGTATGGAGCTATCATTCTGGCATTGATACTCGTATTCGTTCCGCACATAGGTGTAGTTGTAAGCGGATCGCACAGGTGGATAAAATTATGGCATTTCTCGGTACAGCCTTCGGAGTTCGCAAAGCCTATTTTAATACTGCTTATCGCACATGTACTTGATGAAAAGATTCAGAGGGCAAACAATCCAACGCCGGTTTTACTCCCGCTTGTATATACAGGTATTATGAGTTTTTTTATACTTCTGCAGCCCGATTTCGGCAGTGTAATCATCATAGTTTCGGTTGTATTTTTTATACTGTTTCTCCTGGGAGCCGATATTATGCAGCTTGTTTTTGCCGTCGTATCTGTAATCCCGGTAGCTGTTATGCTGGTGCTTCATTCAAGCTACAGACTCAATCGTATAAAAGGGTTCCTTGATCCATGGGAACATTCGAACACATCCGGTTTTCAAATTATACAATCGGCAATTGCCTACGGATCGGGCGGGATAACTGGCGTAGGACTCGGCAACAGTTTTGAAAAGTTGTTTTATCTGCCCGAGGCGCACACGGACTTTATTTTTTCTGTTATAGCAGAAGAGCTGGGTTTTATAGGCGTTGTGATTGTTGTAGGTGTTTTTATATACCTAATTCATAAGATGTTAAGTGTGGGATTCAGAGCAGAAGGTGTGTTTACAAAGGCAACGGTTTTTGGACTGACACTGTTTATAGCACTGCAGTCTATTATAAACATCGGAGTTACACTCGGCTTACTTCCGACAAAGGGGCTTACAATCCCATTCATAAGCTATGGGGGCAGTTCACTTGTTGCGAATCTCATTTCAATAGGTATTATACTTAATTTAACAAAAAGGGTAAATGATGGAGAGGATGAAGTTAATTATAGCAGGTGGGGGTAGTGGTGGACATTTCTTTCCTGCTATGTCTGTTGTGCAAGAAATCATCAGGAGGGATGTAGGTATGGAGTATCTCTATGTTGGGACCGAGGATGGTATAGAGAGCAGAAAATGGAATTTGCCGGAGAAGAACAGAATTCTTCTAAATGTCAGAGGCTTTAAGAACAAGGGTATGGTGGATAAAATGGCTGCGATATCACTCCTTGCCGGTTCAATAAAAAAATCATACGGGATCATCAATTCATTTAAACCCCAGGCTGTGCTTGGTGTCGGGGGTTATGCATCTTTTCCTTTAGTGATTACTGCCGCTATTATGGGTATACCAACCGCGGTTCATGAGCAAAACTCTATCCCAGGCCTTGCCAATAAGATTTTAGCAAGGTTTTCAAAGTCAATATTCATATCCTTCGGTGTCTCAAAGAATTATTTTCCCCCAAATAAAGTTGTCCTTACCGGGTTGCCGGTAAGGTTTAGCAGTACGCCGTCTAAAAAGTCGAATTCTGGTATTAAAACGATACTGATCCTCGGCGGTAGCCAAGGTGCAGCACAGATAAACAAGATGATGGTATCATCGCTCCAGGGACTAAAAGATAAAAAAGATACAATTCTGTTCATACACCAAACGGGTACCGCTGATTATAAAGCGGTAAAAGATGCTTATAAAGCGTACGGCTTTAACGCACAGGTTTATGATTTTATAGATGATATGAGTTCTGCATTTTTACAGGCAGATATTGCGATCTCCAGAGCAGGGGCTTCTACATTATTTGAACTCGCATTGTTTGGTATTCCGTGCATACTGATTCCTTATCCGCATGCTGCATCCGACCACCAGTCTATCAATGCAGCAGAGGTTGCCAATGCTGGCGGTGCAATACTGATATCAAAGGATACTGACGGTGTACCAATGGTGGTTGATGCCGTACATTTATTATTATCGGATCAGAACAGGCTTATTGCAATGTCTGAATCAATGAGAAGATGGTCCAAACCCGATGCATCAAAGGATATAGTTGATGGATTGATGAGGCTTAAGAAGGCTTAATATGCATAAAAGAATAAAACATATTCATTTTGTTGGTATAGGCGGTTCCGGCATGAACGGCATTGCCGAGTTGCTCCTGAATATTGGTTACATGGTAAGCGGATCAGATCTTAAGGCATCGAAGATAACAGAAAGGCTCGGGTCACTTGGCGCAAAGATTATGATTGGTCATAAAGCTGATAATGTTAATGACGCACATGTTATTGTTTACTCATCAGCAGTAAAACCCGATAATCCGGAACTCATGTACGCAAGGAGTCATGGAATTCCCGTTATACCGAGGGCCGAAATGCTTAGTGAATTAATGAGGGTCAAATATGCAATCGCCATTGCGGGCAGCCACGGTAAAACAACGACAACATCACTTATATCGGTCATGCTTACAATCGCAGGGCTTGATCCTACGAGTGTTGTTGGCGGAAAGGTGAACATATTCGGCTCAAACGCAAAACTCGGACAGAGCGAGTATCTTGTTGCAGAGGCGGATGAAAGCGACGGCAGTTTTCTCAGACTGAGTCCCACGATAGCTGTTGTTACGAACATTGACCCCGAGCATCTTGATTACTATAAGACTTTTGAGAGTGAGAAGTCCGCTTTTGTTGAATTTTTAAATAAGGTTCCGTTCTACGGGCTTTCCGTACTATGCCTGGATGAAGAAAATGTTGCATCAATAATCCCGCAGATTCATACGCGCAGGATTACTTACGGGCTTTCGGCGCAGGCTGACGTTATCGGAAGGGATGTTTCTATTCTTGCAGGTTACTCAACCTTTTTTGCCTCTGTAAGAGGTGTTGATTATGGTGGTTTTAGATTAAACATACCAGGCAAGCATAATGTTTACAATGCGCTTGCTGCAATTGCGGTTGGTGCAGAACTGGAGATCGAACCGGAAAAGATAAGGGAAGGCATTGCAAAGTTCAATGGCGTAGAACGAAGGTTCCAGATAAAAGGAGAAGTAAACGGTATTGTCGTGGTTGACGATTACGGGCATCATCCCAAAGAGATAAAAGCTACCCTGACTGCTGCAAAAAATGGTTGGAATAAAAGGCTTGTAGTCGTATTTCAACCGCACAGGTACACAAGAACAATGTTTTTGTTTGATGATTTCCTTACTGCATTTTATCAGGCTGACGTACTTATCATAACCGATATTTACCCGGCAGGAGAAGAACCGATTGAAGGTGTAAATTCTTATAAGCTTGTAAGTAAATTAAATGACATGGGCTATAAAGACGTAAGATATATACAGGGGAAGGATAAAATTGCAGAAGAACTTGAACGCACTGTTAAACCTGGAGATATGGTTATTACACTCGGTGCCGGTGATATATGGACGGTCGGGGATGCACTCATAAAGAGGCTGCAAACAAATGATTGATTTTAATGTTTTAGAGAAAATGGTGAGAGGCAGTGTTAATCTTAATGTTATGATGAAGGATTACACGAGTATGTGTGTTGGCGGCCCGTGTGTGTGTTTGTTTACTCCCGAGGATAAGGATGATCTCCTCAAGTTTATTGACTGGGCAAGGTCAAACAGCCAGAGGTATTTGGTTATTGGTGCAGGAACAAACATCCTTGTAAAGGATGGCGGGATAAAGCTACCGCTTATAAGGATAAAAGACACTCTTGATTCAATCGAGGTAGAGAATCAGGATGACGTATCTGTAACATTAAAAGTTGGTGCAGGCAAACCGCTTGCAGGGATTGTTAAGTATTGTGCGGATAATGGATTTACAGGAATTGAGCCGCTTGCCGGTATTCCCGGTACACTTGGCGGTGCAATATATATGAATGCAGGGACCGGGAAGGAAACCATATCGGACGTTATCGAAGCCGTTACATTCATAGAGAGAACCGGTAAGATAAAGACGTTTGAAAAGGACGATATGGGGTTTGGCTATAGGAAATGCAGTGCATTATCCACAAGCACTATTGTTACCTCGGCAGTGATAAAACTCGGCAGATCGTCTACCGTAAAGGTTCAAAAAAGGGTAGAAGAAATTGTAAAAAACAAGGCACAGATCCAGCCGCTCAATTATCCAAGTGCAGGCTCGATTTTTAAAAATTTAAAAAAGAAAAAGGCATGGGAGATGCTTGATGAAGCAGGTATGAGAGGTGTGAGGGTAAGAAATGCAAAGTATTCGGAGCTTCACACAAATTTTATAATTAATACCGGCGGTGCTACTGCTACCGATGTACTGGCACTAATAGATGCGGGTATGGAAAAAGTAAAAGAAAAAACAGGATTAAAATTAGAGTTGGAAGTAATCATAGTTGGTGAGGATCAATGAATGGTATAAATAAAAGAACTAAAATAGGTGTATTACTCGGAGGTTTATCCTCTGAAAGGGATGTATCAATTCAATCAGGCGAAAATGTATTAAAAGCACTCAGCTTGCTCGGATATGATGTCTTAAGAATTGATGTCAATAAGGCTTTACCCGCAGTGTTAAGAGAACACGATGTGCAGGTCGTTTTTAATGCGCTTCATGGGAGGTATGGGGAGGATGGTGCTGTTCAGGGCTTACTCGAGATAATGGGTATCCCATATACAGGCTCTGGTGTTACAGCGAGCGCAATAGCAATGGATAAATTACTCACAAAGCATATCCTCACAAGCGCCGGCATTCTTACGCCGCCGTACATAGTTATAGATAAGGCGGATATTCCTTATGAGAGTGTATTGGAAGAATGCGGGATAAATTTACCGTACGTCGTTAAGCCGTCTAAAGAAGGTTCAAGCGTAGGGATGAGCGTAGTATCAAGTTCATCACAGCTTAAGGAGGCATTAGATATTGCACTAAAGTATAGTGATCGTGTTTTGATAGAGCGTTTTATAGAAGGCAGGGATATAACGGTTGCCATTTATCGGAACAAGGTGCTCGGTTCTATGGAGATCGAAACACCGGCCGGTTTTCTCGATTACGATTCCAAGTATACGCCAGGGAAAGAGACGTTTTTTATCCCGCCAAGAATACCGGCAGAGGTCATTAAAGCAGCAGAAGAGGATGCATTAAAAGCCCATAATTTAATTGGGTGTGATTTTTATTCCCGTATTGATTTCAGGGCAGCGCCTGGCGGCAGGGTCTATATGTTGGAAATAAATACGTTGCCGGGTCTTACCCATTTAAGCCATGTCCCTAAAATAGCAGAATCGATTGGTATGAAATATGATGAGCTCGTTGAGGGTGTAGTGAAATCGGCAAGGCTAAAAGGGGGTAACGGGTGAATAGATTTATGCCTTATGATTTTAACTCAAGGTTGCGTAAAGCATCAAACAGGAGATTTAAAAATTACGGGAAGGTTCGTGTATACATGAAATATCTGCTTTATGTTTCTTTGATTGCCGGGTTAATAACCGGCGGATATATGCTGTTTATACAGGCGGAAAGTTTATTAATGGTATCTCCATTGTTTGCATTGAAACAACTTGAAATAAAGGGTTATGAAAAGGTTCAGCCATCAGAGATAGCAAGTGCCTCGGGACTTAAATTCGGAGAAAACATATTCTCTATTTCATTAAACAATGTTAGAAAGAATATTATGACAATACCATGGATAAAAAGTATCTCTATTAGGAAATCGCCGCCGCACAAGATTGAAATAGCGGTCTCAGAAAGAAATGCATACTGTCTGGTGCTTATGGATCACCTCTACTATGTTGATAGTGAAGGGGTAATATTTAAAATGGTATCGGATAATAATGCAACAAATTATCCCGTTATTACGGGGATGACCGGGGACGGCAGACGATTTATAGGTGAAGCATTGCGGCCGGTTGTTAACGCAGTATCCGTTCTTCAGGCAATCGACAAATATTCTCTTATAACGGCTAAAGACATTTCAGAGATTCATATAAACAGTAACGGCTACTCTATTATTACCATGGATGGTTTATTGATCAGGTTTGGAGATGATTCAATAGGAACTGAAATAGAAAATCTTAACAGCATAATTACATACTTTGGCGGTGAAATGCAGATGTTTTCTTCAATAGATCTCAGGTTTTCCGATGAGGGAATTTTAAAATACAAACAGCTCTTTGCAAGCACAGATGCCGTTAATCAAATAAAGGAGGTGAACAACTTTGCAGAAAAAGAATAACATAATTGTAGGGCTTGATATAGGTACAACAAAGATATGTGCCATAGTAGGTGAAATTAACGAAGGGAATATTGACATCATTGGTATAGGCAAGGTTTCCCCATCAAAAGGACTTAGCAAAGGGAATATTATCAATATTGAATCAACCGTTAAAGCCATAAAGCAGGCTGTAGAAGAGGCAGAACTGATGGCAGATTTCGAGATAACCAATGTTTATACCGGCATAGCAGGTGATCACATAAAAAGTTTTAACAGTAACGGTGTTATAGCTATAAAAGACAGAGAGGTCAAAATAGCGGATATAAAAAGGGTTATTGATGCGGCAAAGGCTATGCCGATACCGGCAGATAAAGAGGTGATTCACGTTATCCCGCATGAGTTTATTATTGATGATCAGGGAGGTATAAAAGATCCACTGGGAATGTCCGGCATAAGGCTTGAGGTAAAAGTGCACATTGTTACAGCGAATGTATCTTCTGCAATGAATATAGTAAAATCGTGCAACAAGTCAGGACTGACGGTATCCGATGTGGTGCTCCAATCTATCGCATCGGGCGAGGCTGTTCTTTCTCCGGAAGAAAAGGAGCTTGGAGTAGCTCTTGTGGATATAGGAGGCGGTACAACGGATATAGCCATATTTTACGATGGTAGCATAAGATACACGAGCGTTATAGCACTGGGCGGCGAGCATCTAACAAAGGATGTATCTGTGGGTCTGAGAACTCCGGTGTATGAAGCAGAAAAAATAAAAATAAAGTACGGCACAGCCTTGAAAGCGAATGTGGATAAGTCGGAGATCGTAGAGGTTAAAGGTATAGCTAATAGGAAACCGAGAACCATATCCAGACAAACACTTGCAGAGATAATTGAACTGAGGACGGAGGAGATCCTTACACTTGTTGATAAAGAGATCAATAAGTCGGGTTTCAAAGAATTGATCTCGTCCGGTATTGTTCTTACAGGAGGTAGTGCACTTCTCGACGGTATTGTGGATATCGCTGAACAGATATTTAACCTTCCTGTCAGAGTAGGATTTCCTGCATGGGTCGGTGGATTGTCCGATGTTGTTAAAGATCCATCTTTAGCAACCGCTGTAGGACTTGTAATCTATGGAAGCAAGAATGATGCAAATACATATTACGGTGGAAGGGATGACGATTTAATGAAAAGGATAAGATCGTTTTTTACAAATATTGCAATAAAATTGTTTATAAAAAAAGGAGGATAAAATGTTTGAATTAAGTAACGAGTATCATCATGCTGCAAAGATCAAGGTTGCAGGCGTTGGCGGAGGCGGTGGTAATGCTATAAACACGATGATCAAGCATGGTATGAGCGGAGTTGATTTTATAGCTTTAAATACGGACATGCAGGTACTGACAAGGAACAGGGCTTCTCATAAGATACAAATCGGTACAAAATTAACAAAAGGACTTGGTGCAGGAGCCAATCCGCAGATCGGGAAGGAAGCTGCGCTTGAGGATGAAGCGAAAATAAAAGAAACTCTTTCGGGTGCCGATATGATCTTCATAACAGCGGGTATGGGCGGCGGCACCGGAACAGGAGGAAGCTCCGTTGTTGCGGAGATTGCAAAATCTCTTGGTGCCCTTGTAGTTGCGGTTGTAACCAGGCCATTCTCTTTTGAAGGTAAAAAAAGGATCGCACAGGCAGAAAAAGGTATTGAGGAATTGAGTGATTATGTTGATACGCTCATAGTTATCCCGAATGACAGATTATTCAATATCTCTGATAATAAGACAACAGCGATTGAAGCTTATGCAAAGGTTGATGAGGTACTTTTACACGCCGTTCGTGGGATATCGGATATTATCACAATACCGGGGCTTATAAACGTTGATTTCGCAGATGTAAAGACAGTTATGAGTGAGATGGGTATGGCGATGATGGGTTCCGGTGAGGGAACAGGGGATAAACGTGCAAAAGAGGCTGCTCAAAGGGCCATATCAAATCCTTTACTTGAAGACATATCGATCAGCGGTGCCAGAGGGGTACTTATTAATATAACAGGCGATGCATCACTTGCCCTTAACGAAGTAAAAGATGTTTGTGATCATATCAAAGAGCAGGTTGACGAGAATGCCAATATAATATACGGTACTGTTATAAATGAAGATATAGGAGATAAAGTTTGTGTAACCGTAATAGCAACCGGTTTTGGGGATAGGAAAAAGAAGGATCTTTATCCTAACAAGTTTTCTATTATAACGGGTGATAAGAACAGGGATATCCCAACGTTTAAAAGGACGGATAAAAAAATAGGCGAAATTGATTCTGTAAAATCGGTTAAAAAAGTCATGCTCACAGAGTATGATAACGATGAACTTGATATCCCAACATTTTTGAGAAAAAAAGCAGATTAAAATAATGAAATACAGCGAAGCTGGTGTTAATGTTGATAAAGGTAATGCCTTTGTGGACAGGCTGAAGTCACTTACGAGTACAACCATGAGAAAGGGAATAATAGGCGGTATCGGCGGTTTTGCAGGACTTTTCGAATACGATAAAAAGAGATATAAACGTCCTGTCTTTGTTACATCAACGGATGGAGTCGGTACAAAGCTTAAAATCGCTTTTATGATGGATGTTCATGATACGGTAGGCATAGACCTTGTTGCAATGAATGTGAACGATGTTATTGTGAACGGTGCAGAGCCGCTGGTTTTTCTTGATTACATTTCAACATCCAGGCTTAAACTGAATGTGGCAGAGAATATAATAAAAGGTATTGTTAAAGGATGTAAACAGGCAAACTGTACTCTAATCGGTGGTGAAACGGCAGAGATGCCGGGATTCTATGCAAAGGACGAGTATGATCTTGCCGGATTTGTTGTTGGTGTCGTTGATAGAAACAGGCTGATCACCGGCGGCACTGTAAAAGCTGGTGATGTTCTTATCGGTGTGGGCTCAAACGGATTACACAGCAACGGATATTCTTTAGCAAGATATGTGCTTCTTGAGAAGAAAAAGATAAAGTTTAATGCGTATATTGATGAACTTGGCAGTACACTTGGAGAAGAACTGTTAAAGCCTACCAAGATCTATGTTAAAACGGTTTTATCCTTAGCGGATAACAATCTTATCAAAGCAGCTTCTCATATAACAGGCGGAGGGATAATAGATAATCTGCCGAGGGTGTTTCCGGATAATCTTATGGCTGTTATCAGAACGGATTCATGGCAAATACCTCCGATATTCGATATGATAAAATATCTCGGGAATATCAGTGATGTTGAAATGCTAAGGACATTTAATAATGGTATCGGCATGATACTGATCGTAGCTGAGAAAAATATTGATAAAGTTGTAAATTTGTTGAAAAGAAAACACGAAAATGCTTACCTTATAGGTGTTATGAAACCACTTCTAAATGGCAAAGACAGAGTGATGTTTGTTTAGACCATAATGCAGACTTTTTGCTTGACAGACATCCATGCGTTTATTTAGTGTCTCTTTCGGGGATCGTTGAACCCCCAGCCTTATAGGCGATGGAAGCTGAGTTGTAAACATAAAGGATTATTTTGGCTGTATATATACTTGCATTTTTATAATTTTACTGTTTAAAAAGGATGTAAGAATAAAAGGAGGTATATATGCAGCAGAATCAGGAGCAAAAAAAAGAAGCGGGTATACAAATACAGCTTGATGAACCGACATCTCAGGGTGTTTATATTAACCTTGCATTAATCAATCATACAGAAACGGAGTTTATTATGGATTTCATATACGTTCAGCCTCAGGCACCGCAGGGAAAGGTAAGAAGCCGGATTGTAACAAGCCCCATTCACATGAAGAGGCTTTTAAGCGCCATGTCTGAGAATTTAAAGAGGTACGAAGAAAGGTTCGGAGAAATAAAATTATCACCCGAACAACAGATTCAAAAGATAGGATTCATCCAGTAAAATGAGTAGTGCGGATTCAGTAACAAAAGACCTGAAAGTTGTGAACAGTTATATCAAGGCTGTTACTATGAACAGTATCCCTGAGATACCGGTTATAAGTCAGCACCTTATCGGGAGCGGTGGAAAAAGAATAAGGCCTTATCTTGTTATAATGAGTTCAAGGATGTTTAATGTGCCTAAAAAAGATTATGTAAAGGTTGCGGCAGCGGTTGAACTCTATCATTCTGCATCCCTTTTACATGATGATGTCGTTGATAATGCAAAGCAGAGACGTGGTATACCTTCAGCAAATCATGTATGGGGTAACAAAAATAGTGTGCTTGTAGGAGATTTTTTACTGGCAAGGACTTCTTCCATAATTGCCAATATGAGGAACCATGATTTGCTGGAGCTTTTTGTAGACGTACTCGGGCATATGGCGGAGGGTGAACTTATACAAATGCAGTTGAGCCATAAGCCGGATCTCACAGAAGACGATTATTTTTCAATTGTGAAAAAGAAAACAGCACATCTCATTTCTGCATCCTGTGAAAGCGGTGCCATAGTAGGTAATGCAGGCCAACAGTTTCGAAAGGTATTAAGACGTTATGGACTTCTTATTGGTATGGCTTTTCAACTTATTGACGATAATATTGATTATACCTCCATGTCAAAGGTATCCGGGAAGGATAAATGGGCGGACATTAAAGAGGGCAAAGTAACATTGCCAATGACGGTAGCACTTCTAAGAGCGACAAATAAAGAAAAAGCTTTTTTAAAAAGAGTCATTATAGAAAAGAAGGGTAAATTTGAAGACTATCCAAAGGTGCACGAAATAATTAAAAAATATAAAGGCTTTGATTATACAAAAAATAAGGCAGAGGATTTTGCCGATAAGGCTTTACAGTATCTTAATACTTTGCCACCATCTTTAGAGTTAGATGAGATGAGAAAATTTACACATAGTGTGGTTGACAGAAAGTATTAAATCTTAAAATCCCTGGTTCCCGGAGGTTTAAAAAAATGACCGAGCAATTAGATAATATTATTGTAGCCGATATAGAAGATGAAATGAAGCGCTCATACCTTGATTTCGCAATGAGCGTAATCATAGGCAGAGCTCTGCCCGATGTAAGAGATGGGTTAAAACCCGTGCACAGAAGGGTTCTCTTTTCAATGCTCGACCTTGGTAATACTCATGATAAACCTTACAAAAAATCTGCAAGGGTAGTGGGTGATGTAATAGGTAAATATCATCCCCATGGCGATACAGCCGTGTACGACACAATGGTAAGAATGGCTCAGGATTTTACAATGAGGTATCAGCTTGTTGAAGGTCAGGGAAACTTTGGCTCAATAGACGGAGATCCTCCGGCAGCAATGAGATATACAGAGGTAAGGATGAACAAGCTCGTTTCTGAGATGCTTGTCGACATAGATAAAGAGACCGTAGATTTTGTACCAAATTATGATAACACCCTTTTAGAACCATCCATCCTTCCAGCAAGATTTCCTAACCTGCTTGTCAACGGTTCTTCAGGGATTGCGGTAGGTATGGCAACAAATATCCCGCCGCACAACCTGACAGAGGTTATCAACGCACTTATAGAACTAATAAAACATCCGAATATATCTATTGATGATATCATGAAGTTTATCCCAGGTCCTGACTTTCCAACGGGTGCGTATATATATGGTGTAGACCAGATAAGGGCTGCTTATGAAACGGGTAGAGGGGTCATAAAGATGCGCGGCAGGGTTATTACGGAAAAGGCAAAAGGTGACAGACAAAACCTTGTAATTACGGAGCTGCCTTACATGGTTAATAAGGCAAAACTTGTAGAACGCATTGCGGAATTAGTTAATAATAAAGAGATAGACGGCATAAGTGATGTTAGGGATGAATCCGATAGAGAAGGTTTGAGAGTTGTTGTTGAATTAAAAAAGGATGCTTATCCGGAGATCATTCTTAATAAATTATACAAGCATACTCAGCTTGCAGAATCGTACGGCATTATACTTCTCGCTATTGATCTTGGTCAGCCCGTTATAATGAATATCAAAACTATACTTAATAAATTTATAGAATTCAGGAAGGAGATTGTTACAAGAAGAACCATTTTTGAATTAAGGAAAGCAGAAGACAGGCTGCATATAATAGAAGGTTTGAAAAAGGCAATCGAGAACATTGACGAGGTTATAGCCACAATAAAAAAATCAAAAAGTACGCAGGAAGCAGAAGTGAATCTTATAAAAAATTTTGATTTTACACAGATTCAGGCAAAGGCCATACTCGAAATGAGATTGCAGCGGCTCACGGCTCTTGAGACAGAAAAGCTTGTAGAAGAATTTAAAGAGCTCACAAGGCAGATAAAAAGATTGAAGGAAATACTCGGGGATGAAAGGGAGCTTATGGCTCTCATAACAGCAGAGCTTGAAGATATAAGGGCACGTTATGGAGATGAACGCAGGACAGAAATCATTTCAGAAACAAAAGAACTCAATGTAGAGGATTTGATAGCAGATGAAGATATGATATTAACGGTAAGCAATAAGGGATATATAAAACGCAACCCCGTAAGCCTTTATAAGGTACAAAACAGGGGAGGTAAAGGTAAAACAGCTTCCGGCGTGAGGGAAGAAGATTTTATAGAAAACATTTTTGTCGCATCGGCGCACAGCTATATACTGTTTTTTACGGATAAAGGCAGGGTTTACTGGCTAAAGGTTCATGAGGTACCACAGGCAGGAAGGATTGCGAACGGAAAACCGATTATAGGCTTGATTAAACTTGATGAAGGCGAGAGGCTTACAACCTATGTCCCTGTGCGTGATCTGACAGAACCTCTATTCCTTGTTATGTCAACTAAAAAAGGATATATTAAAAAAACACCGCTCTCTATGTACTCAAAACCAAGGTCAACCGGTATCATAGGTATTAATCTTGAGCCGGACGACAGACTTATTGATGTCAGGTTAACGGACAATAAACAGGAGCTTATATTATCAACCAGAAAAGGTATAGCAATAAGGTTTAAGGAAGACGGTGTAAGAGTTGTAGGCAGAGCTGCTTACGGTGTAAAGGGCATAGGGCTTGATGACAATGATGAGATAATCAGCATGAGTGTGCTTGAGAAGGATGCAACAGTTCTTACTGTTACTGAACATGGATATGGTAAAAGAACAAAGATAGATCAATACAGGCTTCAGGGCAGAGGCGGGCGGGGAACGATAAATGTAAAGGTTACCGCTAAAACGGGTGATGCTGTATCAGTCCTTAAAGTGAAAGAGGATGATGATATCTTCATAATAACAAATACGGGAAGGCTTATAAGACTGCATGTTAAAGGCATTTCAATAATAGGAAGGAATACACAGGGAATAAAACTTATCCAGCTTGAACCGGGAGAAAAGGTTGCAAAAGCAGCGCTTATCGTAGAAAAAGATGAAGAAGAAGCCTCCGGGGTACCCGCATAAAGCTGTTGAATAATATAGTGTATGAGATTTTATAAATTTATATTGTATATTATAATCTCATTAGCAGCGTTTGTACTTTTATACTACGGCGTTTTATATGATAACAGTAAGCCTTACAGGCTTTACAATGAAGCAATCAATGCATCTGCGGATAACAATATAGATGCCGCAGAACATGATTTTAAAATCATAATAAAAAGATATCCTAACAATCCTTACAGGAAAAATGCCTTATACCAGCTTGCATTGCTTGATTATCTTTACCTTAAAGATTATCCTGCTGCCCTGGAACATTTTTATGACCTTGTCTATACTTATCCGCACTACGATCGCACATTTAATGCCTACATGTATATAGCAGATATTTATAAGGAACATCAAAATTCTCCTGACAAGGCTATAGAGATTTATGAAAAGCTGTTGCAGATAACCGATTCGCACGAAAACGAAAAGTTAATATTTCCCAAACTCGCAGAAACTTATGAAAGAATAGGCGATATATCAAAGGCTATTGGTTGTTATGAAAGATTAATAAAAATTTTCAATAAACCCCCTGCTCATTATGTTTATGAACTTGCATATTTAAAATACCTTAAAGGGCTTTATACTGAAGCAATTACAAATTTTCAGATGGTATGCTCATTATATCCCGATAGTAAATACGCATTTCATGCCACGCTTGGAATAGCAGACTGCTACGAGGAAACAGGCAGATCCGTGGATGCGCTTTCCTTACTTGAGCATTTAAAAACTAATTCACCTATAGAAACGACGGTGCTTAATATAAAGATCGACAGTATAAAAAAACGGCTCAGCAACAAAGCAATTAAATAAAGCAACAATTCTTGTTAGTATAGATCAGCAATGCTGTTCTCTATTCTGTAATAGATCAAATAAAGGCTCAATCCTTCTCATAAAGTTCGTCAAGCTGTTTTTTATATTTTTCTATGACTTTATTCTTTTTAACCTTAATGGTAGGAGTCAACTCGCCCGATTCTATTGTAAAATCATGATCAGCTATAACGAACTTTTTTATTGTTTCAAAAGATGCAAGATGTTCATTGAGTTTTACTATTCTCTGTTTCATCATTTCAAAAACCTGTTTTTTCTGTGTAAGGTCTTTATAACCCTTAAATTCTATGTTGTTCTGCTTTGCCCAGTCTGTTAAAACCTGCTCATTCAAAACAAGCACCGCTGCAAGGTATTTCTTATTATCCCCGTAAGCTACACACTGAGAAACAAATGGGTCTGTCGTGAACAGATTTTCTATGTTTTGTGGTGTTATATTTTTACCGCCTGCTGTTATGATCAGCTCCTTTTTTCTGCCCGTAATCTTTAAAAATCCATCCTCGTCTATTTCACCGAGATCCCCCGAGTGCAGCCATCCGCCTTCATCTATCATGGCGGGCGTGCCTTCCGGTTTTTTATAATAACCTTTAAATACAGCGGGTCCCTTCATTAGCACCTCACCGTCGTCGGCTATCCTTATTTGCATGCTTGGTAACGGCTTACCAACACAGCCTATTTTAAAATTACCCTCATAACTCATGGATGCGGGTGCAAATGTTTCTGTCATACCATAGCCTTCATATATGGGTATGCCGAGTGCGTTAAAAAATTCAATGATGGTTGCTGACAGAGGCGCAGCGGCAGTAATGGCAATCCTTAGCCTTCCACCCAGAACGTTCCTCAGTTTTTTAAATACAAGTAAATTTGCCATGCCATATTTGAATTTCAGACTTATAGGGACGTACTTCTTTTTGAGTCTGTATGGCAGCGATTTCTTCCCAACACCTAGAGCCCAATTGAATAAATACTTCTTTAGTTTTGAACCGCTTTCTATCTGATTTACTATGCGTGCGTATATCTTCTCATAAACCCTCGGTACTCCGGGCAGGATCGTAGGTCTTACCTCTGTAATGTTTTTTGCAACAGTATCAATATTTTCCGCATACGCATAGATCATATGAATGTATACAGCTCCAAATTGATTAATTCTCTCATAGGCATGGGCGAGCGGCAGATAGCCAAGTGTTATGTCCCCAGGTTCATTTACACTAAGTGATAAAATGTCCCTTAGATTTGTAATAATATTTTTATGTAGAATTTCTGCCCCTTTTGGCGGGCCTGTTGTACCTGATGTATATATGATCGTTGCAACATCTTCCATTGTTATATTATCGATACGCCTTCTGATCTCTTCTGGTTTAAAATTCTGTTCCCCTAGCCGCTCCAGTTGTCCAAGTGTCATAGCCATTTCATGCTTTATAGAAGTATCTTCAAATACTATAACTTTGACGAGCTTTGGTAAATCTTTCAGAATTTTCAATACTATTTTTAAATTAGCCTCATTGTCTACAAAAATGATCCTTGAATCTGAATTATCAATTATGTACCTGACATCGTGTTCAAGTAATGATGGATATATAGTTGTTGTGATGGCCCCTAATGATAATATGGAAAGATCCGCAAGTGTCCATTCTACCCTTGTCGAACTCATTATTGCAACCTTATCGCCTTTATTAATGCCGAGCTTTATAAGCCCTGAAGCTAATCTATCGACCTTATCACGAAACCAGATTACGGATTTAGTTACATATCTGCCTTGCACCTTGAACATCAAAGCAGGCTCATCAGGATGTGAGTTTGCCCTATTATATAGGCTGTGAACAACATTCTCTTCCATATATCCCCCTGTTTTTCAGATAATAGATTTTATATTTATATCACATTTAAAAAAGCAAGCTATTCTAATAAACACCCCTCGGCAAGACCACATATAGTCATTAACGCAGAAATAGCGTATTGCATAATAAGCTGCTACGCTTTTTTATAAATACTTGACACATATTATCAATTTTATATATTACGAGACTTTGAATTATGGTTTTTTAAGCCTTATTCCTTAAAAGGAGACATATGATAAATGATACCTTAAATGAAGCGGTAGAGATTTCAGCGGATACATACTGGGTAGGTCAGCGAGATAATAATATATTGGAGAGAAACAGCTATTTAAGGGTTTTTAAAGCGGGAGGCAAAAAGATAAATATTGTTATAGACCCTGGACCGCCTGTTGATTTTGAGTCCCTTTCAATAAAGCTATCAAAAATTATAGGAGACCCTAAAAATGTTCAGATTGTTTTCATAAACCACCAGGATCCCGATGTCAGCTATAATGCAACTTATCTCCAAAAACTTAATAATAACCTTATCATAATAGCCACACAGGATACGTGGAGGCTTATAAGGTTTTACGGACTTAATGACAATAACTTTAAATCGGTAGAAAGCTTCTTAAATTATCGTGTGATGCTTTCTACAGGACACAGGCTAATCTTCGTTCCCACACCTTTCTTACATTTTCGCGGTGCATGTATGATATATGATCCTGAAACACAGATCCTTTTCTCCGGTGATTTCTTTGGCGGCTTATCTGCTAAAAACTCAGGGCTTTATGTTACGGAAAAGGACTGGGACGGAATCAAATCATTTCATCAAATATATATGCCTTCAAAAGACGCTATCAAGCTTGCCATAGATTCAATCAGAAAGCTTGCTCCGGCACCTTTAGTTATTGCACCGCAGCACGGAGGTATGATTCAGGGTGAAATTTTAGAGGAATTTATAAAAAGAATGTACACACTTGAGGTGGGAATCGATCTTATAAAGGATACAAGGCTTAACAGCGAATTAAAGGATCTTCTTAATGAGATTATAAATGAATTGAAACAACATGTTCCAGAAGAAGAGATTCTCTCAGCTTTAAAATCTTTTATACTTGATAAAACATTCCCTGATTTAGCCATAATAAGAGATGGAAAGGTTATAGAGATAAAAACGGATGCAGTAGGTGTATTTGGACACATTATAAAGAGCTTGCTCAGTATAAGTGATAAAAATACAAAGATATTAATAAGAGCTAAGGTTGTAAAAGCATTGCTGGATAGAAACCTGCCTTTACTGGATCTTGATCAAGGTGCAGGGGTAGAGGTTCCGGAATTTTTTGAGGGTTAATATGTTTTTCCCAAACACTGCAATAGATAGTTGTTTTAAACTATCATACACAACATATTGTATTATGCATTTTTTTATGTAAGATAGATGATTCGCGATATAGCTATATAATTTAATTAAATTATAGATAGTTAACCTATTACTCAACAAATTATATGATTTATATTTCATAACATATTGTTATATAACAGTTTATTTATGATATAAAATTTTGTTGACAGTTAAATATCAATCTTACATTATGTTTGTTGAAAGATGAATTCCCTTATTTAAAAAAAGAGGCTGAACCCTTTCCAGGGTTCAGCCCAAAGCGGTTCATCAAGATATTGCAGTTTTATTTTTTCTTTTTTGCTGCTTTTTTTGCTTTTTTCTTTGCGGCCATTATATCTCACCCCCCAGGTTTTTTATTTTATTAATGGCAATTAAAATGATTTGTATAAAAAGAAAATTATCGAAAGAAAAAGTTTTGGTACTACTTTTGTTATCAAATATAAAACCAATGTAATTAATCATTTCACTAAAAATAACTCACTCCTCTTACATTGAAAAAAATCTTCATGTAACTATTTTTATATTATACATAATGATTTGTCAAGATGATGATGTAAATACAGTAAGTGATCTATGGAGTTTACTTGTTTTTTTTACGATAAATTACTGACCAGAAAAGGATCGTCTTCGGAAATGGCTTGCATGAATGGCTTTTAGTGAACATGGTATACAGAAACAATGAGTGATGCTTTAAAAAAGATTGCTCAATATCAATAAACATAGTTATGTCTTAATTGCATGGGTGAATAGTTCTTTTACAGGGAACGTCTAAAAGTTAAGTCACAAACATGGCTCAATATAATAATGATAAATCTTATAAGTGGTGGGTACTTGTCATAGTAATGATCGGCGGTTTTATGAGCGTACTGGACAGCTCCGGCATGAACATTGCACTGCCTCATTTTATGGTGGCATTCGGTATAAACATGGAGCAGGTAGAATGGATAGTAACGGCATACATGCTTGCCT
Organism: Deltaproteobacteria bacterium; assembly: GCA_023382265.1. Classification (NCBI taxonomy): domain Bacteria; kingdom Pseudomonadati; phylum Myxococcota; class Myxococcia; species Deltaproteobacteria bacterium. The sequence goes on from JAMCPX010000061.1 coordinate 46,881, forward strand.
TTGCCATATTTATATTACTCGCAACGTGGATTAAGACTGTGATCGGACTCAAACAGACGTTTTTATTCGGTTTAATCTTTTTTGTAGCAGGTTCATTTCTTTGCAGTTTTTCATGGAGTCTTGATTCTCTTATTATATTCAGGATGATTCAGGCAATAGGAGCGGGTGCTATTACTCCGATAGGTGTAACGATGTTATCCGAGGTGTTTCCGAAAGAAGAGAGGGGATTTGCACTTGGTATGTGGGGGGCCGGTATTACAGTAGCACCGGCAATAGGGCCTATGTTATTTGGATACATAATTGATCATATCGGCTGGCGAGCATTATTTTATATAAATGTTCCGATAGGCGTACTTGTTTTATTCTGGGGTATAACAGTATTGAAACCGTCAAAAAGCGACTTGGCATATTATAAGAATTTTGATTTTATGGGGTTTATAACATTTTCTTTGTTTATAGGTACTCTTATGGTTGCCCTGCAAAAAGGGCAGGAAAAAGGGTGGACGTCCAGTTACATAACATCGTTATTGGCAGTTTCTTATTTCTCGTTTCTTTCATTCATTATAACAGAATTTGTGGTAAAAAAACCTATAATGGATCTTTCCATATTCAGGAATTACAATTTTACAATGTCAAACATAATGGGCATAACGAGATCAGTAGCGTTGGTAGGGAGTGTTTTCCTTATGAGTATGTTTTTTCAGAATATTATGAATTATTCTGCAACTACGACCGGAATTATGTTGATCCCTCAGGCACTTGCTTTAAGTCTGAGCATGCCTATCGCAGGAAAAATTTCCGATAAAGTCGGTTCCAAACCACCCTTGATAATGGGAACTATATTAACCGCATTGTCATTGTATTATTTTTCCTACTTATCGGTTTTTTCAACTTACGAATATATTTTTGCAGACCTTCTGCTGCGTGGATTCGGTATAGGTTTTATGATGGCACCGCTGACAAACTCCACCATAAACTCTTTAGAACCCGAGCAGGTTAACTTAGGCTCCGGCATACTTAATCTTATAATGAGGATCGGTAGCTCTCTGAGTATTGCAATGATGGGCATTATTATAGAGAACAGAACGGACTTTCATATGTCAATTTATACTGGTAACATAGCGTATGATTCGCCGTTATGGTATGCATCACTCAACAGAATCAAAATTTATGCCGTTGACAAAGGCAGCAGCTTTTATAATTCAGCGATTGCAGGCAAGATCATATTCGTAGGGGACTATTTAAAAAGATGGGCAAACATAAACGCCTATGACGATGCATTTTTTATAGCCGCATTGTTTGTTGTTTTTAGTATTGTTCCGGCTCTTATGTTAAAAAATGTGATTTACAGAAAGAACAAACAGGTTAAAGACAGTACCGTGATCGAATCCGAATAAGGGGATTTTTATTCAGCATTTAAATGAGTGAACTAAAATAATCAAAAGATAAAACAGGTGCAGGTAAGTGATTGAATTCCATTGACATAATTATAATGCAAATCTATGACATCTTTAATATTTATGGAGATCGCATGAAAAGAATATTCTATGCATTGTTTGGACTATGACACAATCATTACAGGCATTCATTCTCGGCGTTGTACAGGGACTTACTGCATTCCTTCCGGTAAGCAGCTGGTCACATCTCATAGTGTTTCCATGGCTGCTAAAATGGAACAATACATTCCTCAGCAGCCTTACATTTCAGGTGGCACTTCAGCTAGGCTCTGTGCTTGCATTGATCAGTTTTTACTGGAAAGAATGGCTTACACTCATAAAAGAATTTATTATAGGCATTAAAGAAAGACACCCGTACAGCAATTTCCATAGAAAGCTTGTCCTGTACGTTATCGCAGCCACAATACCGGGTTCGATTCTTGGTTATCTTTTTGAAAAGCAGGTCAAAGAGGTATTGAGAAACCCTCTGAATGTCGGCATTGCAATGATCGTATTCGGTATTGTTCTGTATTTCGCGGATCGTGTAGCCCGTTCCAATACAAGACCTTATGAACGGATAACACTTAAAGATAGTATTGTAATAGGAACTGCACAGGCACTTGCACTTGCCCCCGGCGTTTCGCGATCCGGTATTACAATGACAGCAGCCCTTTTCCTTGGGCTTGATCGTGAGACATCAGCGCACTTTTCCTTTTTGCTTGCAATGCCTATACTCCTTGGTGCCTCATTGTTAAAACTTCACAAACTGGTGCATAATTTTCCTGCATCGGAGGTCAGGCCTTTTATATGGGGTATTGCAGGTTCAGCTGTTGTCAGCTATATTGTTATCGGCGTGCTGTTAAAGTATCTGAAAAAACACAGTTTTGTCCCGTTTGTGTGGTACCGCATTATATTTGGTGCATTTCTAATAATGATGTATTTTACAAGATAATGTATAAGGAGGTATTATGGGTTATGTAAACAAGGTGATACTTATTGGTAATCTTGGTAAGGAGCCTGAAATAAGGCAGCTGCCGAGCGGTCAGAATGTTGCATCATTTTCGCTTGCAACGACAGAGAGCTATACAAGCAAAACCGGAGAAAAGGTTAAGCAAACAGAATGGCACAGAATTACAGCATTCGGGAAGCTTGCAGATATAGCAGGTAAATACCTGCATAAGGGCAAACAGGTATACATAGAGGGGAAGCTCAGGACAAGGCAGTGGGAAGACCAGAACAACCAGAAGCGGAGCACAACAGAGATCGTTGCGCTTACAATACAGTTACTCGGATCAATGGCTCAAGATACTCAAGCAACAGAGGTTTATCAAGAACCGCAAACAATGGAACCGCATGACAATGACGTAAACAATGAGCCGGGTGAAGATGATGTGCCGTTTTAAAAAAATGTGTATTTAACAGCGAATCGAAAATATATAAATGCATAGTCAGGCACTCAAATTTTCCTAAAAATACTATTCTTATCAACTTTAAAGCTCTTTTTTTTTAAGAGGAATTGAATTATGGAAAAGCTTTCGAAGGAACAGATTTTAAAATCACTTGAGTTATTCTCTAAAGTAAAAAGCCATAGGTTTTTTTATAAGGCGAGTGGATTTACGGATGAGGAACTCGACAGGCCGCTCATTGTTATTGCCAATTCAATGCAGGATGCAGGCATCGGGCACATTCATTTAAAACAGCTCGCTGATGCGGTTAAAGCAGGCATATATCTTGCAGGCGGAACACCAGTCGAGTTCAACACGATAGGACCGTGCGGCGGATATTGCAAAGATAGTTCTCTCGATCCAGCCCTGCTTTTATACGATTTGCCGCAGCGTGATGCTATTGCAGATTCTGTTGAAATACAGGTTAAAAATCTTGGTGCAGATGGTATCGTAATGATCGGCACATGTGATAAATCTGTCCCGGGTTTATGGCTTGCCGGTGCAAGGCTTGATTTGCCGACGATCTTCTATACCGGTGGCCCTGCACTGCCGGGGATGTTCGAAGGTAAATCTACAACATTCCCAACCGACGTTATTCTTGAAGGTGTAAATAGAACACTATCGGGTAAAATGAGTGAACAGGAATTTGAAAACAAGATGTACGATATGGAAGATAAATGGGTAACCTCATGTGGTGCATGCCCTGAGCTCACGACCGCAAATACCGTCCAGATGGCAACAGAGGTAATGGGGCTTACGTTGCCGGGTATATCAACAACGCCGGGAGGTGATCTTATGCAAAGGGTAAGACTTGCAAAGAAGACAGGATATGCAATTGTAGAGCTTGTAAAAAAAGGAAAAAGGTTTAGAGATTTTGTCTCCGAGTCTGCAATAAAGGATGCTATCAGACTTGTAATGGCAATGTCGGGAAGCACTAATGGTATTCTTCACCTGCTTGCACTCGCGTATACACTCGGGCTCGGGATCAATCTTGATACTGTAACAGAGATAGGAGATCAAACGCCTTATTTTGTTCCTTTAAGACCAAGTGGACCATTTACGGTTGTAGATCTTCATTATTCAGGCGGACCAATGGCTGTTTTGAAAAGGATTGAAGATAAGATTGATACTAACAGGCTGACTGTTACAGGCGAGAGCATCGGTGAAAGGTTGAAAAAGACATATATAAAAAATGAAAAAGTTATTCTGCCTGTTGAAAAGGCATTGTCTCCATTTGGGGGCATTGTTGTTCTTAAAGGTAATCTTGCACCCGGCGGCTCTCTTGCCAGATATACAATTGTTCATAAAGAAAACAGGCATTTTGTAGGCAAGGCAAAATGTTTTAATGATGAGCAAGAGGCTATTTTCACAATTCTATCGGGCGAGATTGAATCGGGTGATGTAATAGTTTTGCGGTACCAGGGACCAAGAGGAGGACCTGGTTTTGCTGAGAACTTTAGAACAGTGTTAATACTTGGAAGCCTTGGTTTGCACGATGTTGCTGTCATTACTGACTCAAGATTTTCAGGTGCAACAACCGGTGCACTGTATGTCGGTTACGTGTCCCCGGAAGCTCAGGTTGGAGGTCCTATTGCTGCCCTGAAAAACGGTGATTTAATTTCGATTGATATTGCACAAAGAAAACTGTCGGTAAACCTGACCGATGATGAGATTAAGCAAAGGCTTTCAGAATGGAGCCCGCCCCCATCAAAGATAAAAGAAGGCGTACTCGTACAATGGTATATTTCTGCAGGGCAGTTCGAAACAGGCGCAATGCTGCCAAGAAAACTATATTGACCCGAAAAACACAATAAGGAAGCTTACCCTTTCAATGCCGTTTCACTTTTTGTGTCCATGTTTGTATGCAGCAAATGCCCATACTACATACCGCCTATCACCTTAAGAATAAAGCCTTTAAGATACTCGCCTTCACGATGGTATATGTTTACAGGATGATCAACAGGCTGGCCTATCCTTCTCAGGATCTGGATTTCTTTGCGCGCCTCTATAGCTGAATTAAAAAGGATCTGCTGGAATAGTTCTGTGCTTATTGCCTGAGAGCAGGAAAAGGAGAACAGTATGCCGCCAGGAGAGAGCTTTTTGATTGCCTGTATGTTCAGCTCTTTATAGCCTGTCAATGCTTCTTTAACTGAAGATTTTGACCTTGCAAACGGAGGGGGATCAAGCACGATTATGTCGTATTGTGAATCGGTCTCCCTTAGAAATCTGAACACATCCTTTTGAATGAATCGTGCAGTGTTAATATTATTCAGGCTTATATTCTTTTCTGCGATGCTAAATACGTGGACTGATTCATCTACAGAAACTATACTTTTTGCACCGCCTGCGCCGGCATAAACAGAAAAACCGCCTGTATATGAAAAACAATCACACACACGTTTGTTCCTGGATATCTCACCCAAAAGATACCTGCTATCACGTTGATCAAGGAAGAAACCTGTTTTCTGTCCCGATTGCGGGTTTATTGAAAAAGTATGTCCATATTCTTGAATCATGATTTCCGATTTTACATCACCATAAAGATTTTGTCTTATAGATTTTAAACCTTCTTTAGCCATTGCAGAAGTATCCGATTTCTCATATATAAAATCGGGCTTAAACAATTCTCTCAGGATAGATACAACGTCTTGCTTAAACGACTCCATGCCTGCTGTAAGAAACTGGCAAACAATACCTTTATTATACACATCAACAATCAGGCCTGGCAAGAAATCACCTTCAGAATGGATCAATCTGTATGCATTCGTAAATGGTATTACGAATTGTTTCCTGAGATTGAATGCTGTTTCTATCTTTTCTTTTAAAAAGTTCCTGTCTAATTCAATAGCCCTGTGAGCTAAGACCCTGCATGTAATCTGTGATTTTGTGTTTACGTAACCCCTTGCGACGAATTTATTTTTATAACTAAAGATGTCGCACATCTGTCCGGGTTCTTTATAATCTTCAATCTTTTCTACAGAGCCCGAATATACCCATGGACTACCGTGCAGTATTGGGCCTTCTTTCCCTTTTTTTAGAAATACCGATGCAATATTCATGTAAATAGTTATGGTGCATAAATATTTAAAAAGCAACTAACAAAGGATTTTACAATTTTTTTATTGTATGATTTCATTGTATAACTAAAGGAGAGGTGTCCGAGCGGTTTAAGGAGCACGCCTGGAGAGCGTGTGTCCCGAGCAATTGGGACCGTGGGTTCGAATCCCACCCTCTCCGTATTTTTGAAAGATTCAAACGGCAATGTTATCACATACAGCAGGTTGATTTAAAATTTATATATTTTAATGGAGGTGTAGAATGGAAGAATTCGATCTGAAAATGGCTATAAGAGAGATACCCGATTTCCCAAAGAAAGGCATACTGTTTTACGACATTACGACCCTTCTTAAAGATGCAAAGTCTTTCCAGCGTACAATAGATATATTCGGCAACAGATACATTGACCGTAATATAGACGTTATACTTGCCATAGATGCACGCGGCTTCATAATCGGCTCTGCTCTTGCATACAAACTGGGTAAAGGGATTGTACTTGTAAGAAAAACAGGAAAGCTTCCTTATAAAACGGTTAAGGCGAGCTATAAACTCGAGTACGGGGTTGATGAGATAGAGATGCACAAGGATTCTGTAAAGAAAGGCGATAATGTCCTCATTGTTGATGATCTTCTCGCAACAGGCGGTACAGCTTCTGCCGCTATTCAACTCGTTGAAAAGTCCGGCGGAAAAATTATTGAATGTGCCTTTGTTATAGAGCTGCTTGGCTTAAAAGGCAGTGGGAGAATAAAGCCGTATCCTGTGTTTTCCTTGATACAGTACAAATAGGTTAAAGTAAAGGAGCGGTTAATATGAAAAAGGGGGGATATTTAATCGTATTAAGTATGATACTGATAGTATTAACGGTAAAATCTGCCGCTGCAAACGGACTACGCTGGGCAACGGATAAACCAGAGCCGGAAAAACAATGGGCGCCAAGGCCCGGGGTCCTGAAAAATGCATATATAATTTCCCAAATGACAGATAAACCTATTGCGAATTTAAAGAGAGCTATTGATATATGTAATAATTATATAAAAGAGTATTCAAATGATACCGACAGGATAGTTGATGCTTATGTAATTCTGGCTGAATCCTATTTTAATCTTGGAGAGTTTCATAATAATGACAGCAAACGGTTGGGCTATTATGAACAGGGGGAAAAGGAAGCTGACATGCTTATAAAAATCGCGCCTGACAGATGGGACGGCTGGTTCTGGTGGTCGGCTAATGCAGGCAGAATCTCACAGTTGAAAGGTGTATTAAGCTCAATATTTCTTTTTGGGTCTTTTAAGAAACACATTTTTACCGCACAAAAACTTGCACCCAATAGTCCACTCGTTCTTGATGGGTTAGGCGTAATGTACAGGCAGCTTCCATGGATAGCAGGTGGGGATAAGCATAAATCGGAAGCGTATTTAAAGAAAGCATTGGCAATCGATCCTCATATTACCATAGCAAGATTGGATCTATCGATAACCCTTCTTGAAATGGACAAAAAAGCAGAAGCAATAAAAGAGCTGAACAAGATTGTAAACGAAAAGCATCCAGCATGGGCCGCACATTATCTTAAATGGGATAAACCAAAGGCAGAGGCACTTTTAAAAAACATAACCGATTATAAAGCGCTTTTGGATAGATGGCACATGCTCATGTAACGGTATACTGATCAGGATAACGCTTTTGAAAATAATGGCTAAAGGTAAGATATTGAAATGAATCATCATAAAGGTCTATTTGATAAGATAGCCAAGTTTTACGGCTGGTTTTTTGGATATCAATCCTTAAGGTTGTTCAATTCACTTCACAAGTGTCATGGTACATCTGCGTACCAGTAAATTAAATAGCATTATCACACAGGCTATCTGGTGGATATCTGGGCACACCTGTGTACAAGTAAGCAGTCCACCCGCTTCGCTTATATTTGCTCCGGCCCTTGTTGAGATTAAATGATCTCAGAAATCTGTTTTCTTATAAAATTGTTGCAAGAGCAAATGTATTTGCTTTAAATTATTAACTTGACTAAGAAACAAAAAATGTATATTTAATAGTTGAGTATACTACTAAGGATTAAAAGAAGGAGGTTATATGGGCTTTGTAAAGGGCTTAAGATGCCGTGAATGTGGTGAAGTGTATCCTGAATCGCCTGTTCATGTCTGTGAGTTATGCTTTGGACCACTTGAAGTAGTGTATGATTATGATAAAATAAAAAAAATATTAACAAAAGATGTCATAGCACCACGATCAAAAGGGATGTGGAGATATAAAGAGTTACTCCCGATAAAAGGAGAACCGGTTGTTGGATATGATACAGGATTTACTCCTCTTATAAAGGCCAATAATCTTGCAAAGATACTCGGTGTTAAAGAGATATACATAAAAAACGATACCGTGAATCATCCGACATTCTCGTTTAAGGACAGGGTTGTTTCCGTTGCAATATCAAAAGCAAAGGAGTTTGGATTTGATACAGTTGCCTGTGCATCAACAGGAAACCTTGCCAATTCCGTAGCCGCGAATGCAGCTACATGCGGTATGAAAAGTTATGTATTTATCCCGTATAACCTTGAGCAGGCAAAGATCATTAACACGCAGGTATACGGGGCAAATGTGATCAGCATTAAGGGTAATTATGATGAAGTAAACAGACTTTCCTCTGAGATAGCCGGTAAATACGGTTGGGCATTCGTAAATATTAATATTAGACCTTATTATGCAGAGGGTTCAAAAACGCTTGGTTTTGAAGTTGCAGAACAACTCGGCTGGCGTGTTCCTAAAAACATTGTTATCCCGATGGCGAGCGGCTCCCTGCTAACAAAAGTATACAAGGCTTTTAAGGAATTACATGAGCTTGGGCTCGTTCCTGATCTTAAAGTGAAGATATACGGTGCACAGGCAACAGGTTGCTCCCCCATATCAACAGCAGTAAAAGAGCATCAGGAACTTTTCAGACCTGTAATCCCAAAAACGATTGCCAAGTCACTTGCTATAGGTAATCCAGCGGATGGTTTTTATGCAATAGATACGATGAATAAAACGGGTGGTTGGGCAGAGGATGTTACCGATAACGAAGTTATAGATGGTATAAAACTGCTTGCATCTGCAGAGGGAATTTTTGCAGAAACAGCAGGAGGTGTAACGATAGCCGTCACAAGAAAACTTATAGAAAATGGTAAAATTCCAAAGGATGAATCCATTGTTGTTCTGATTACAGGTAACGGCCTTAAAACTCAAGAAGTACTGATTAACAGAGTTGATTCGTTAAATATCATACCTGCGAAATTAGAAGCATTTGATGAATTAATGAAAGGTAAAGAGAAATCAAAAACAAAATAATATTATGAAGCATGTAAAGTTAATAAATAACATAGAGCCGGTTATAAGCGGGACTGTGCTTGAATTTATAGGGAATACACCTTTGTATGAACTCAGGAAACATAACTTTAAAAAAGATAATGTAAATTTATTTGCAAAATTGGAAAAATACAATCCAGGTGGTTCTATTAAAGATAGGGCTGCATTAAGGATGGTACTCGAAGGGATAAAAACAAAAAAACTTACAAGATCAAAAACAATACTCGAGTCTACCTCCGGTAATACCGGAATAGCCCTTGCAATGATAGGGGCTGTCCTCGATTATAAAGTTAAACTATACGTACCGAAAAATGTCAGTGAGGAAAGAAAGAAAACATTGAACGCATTTGGTGCTGAAGTCATATATACGGACCCTGTTGAAGGCTCTGACGGTGCTTACAGGGATTGTCTTATAGAGTACGAGAAACATAGCGAAAGGTATTTTAAGCCTGATCAGTACAATAATCCCGCAAACCCTCTTGCACATTACGATACAACAGCTCTTGAGATCATAGAACAGACAAACGGAAGTGTTACCCACTTCATAGCGGGTATTGGTACAGCAGGTACGCTTATAGGAACAGGTAAAAGGTTAAAGGAATTTAACCCTTCTATTCAGGTCATAGGCGTGGAACCGGATTCTCCATTTCACGGACTTGAAGGACTAAAACATCTTGAGAGCTCTATAGTACCGGGAATCTTTGATAAGAGTGTATGCGATAGAATCATTTATGTAAAAACAGAGGATGCTTATAACCTTGTGCGCAGGCTTGCAAAGGAAGAAGGGCTGCTCGTAGGTGAGTCTTCCGGAGCAGCGCTCTGGGCAGCGCAGCAGGTTTCAAAAGAGTTGGAAGAGGCTGTGATAGTTACAATCTTTCCCGATGGAGGAGCTAATTATTTCAGTACGAGATTATGGGATGAGATATGAAGTTCGTGAAAGAAGCTTTGAATGAAATAACAGCACATATCGAACAGACGTATCCCTATGAGGGGTGCGGGGTCATGCTCGGTGTGGATGATAAAGTTATGACGATTTACAAGGGAACGAATATAAGGCAGGACAGAAAAGAAGATCGGTTTCTCCTAGATCCATCTGATATTAACGAGGCAGAGAAATTAGCAAGACAGAAAAGCATGGATGTTCTGGGATTCTATCATTCACACCCCGATCACCCGGCAATGCCTTCTTCGACAGATTTAGAGGATGCATGGGAAGGTTACTATTATCTTATAGCATCTGTAAATCATGGAGAGATCGGGGATGTAGGTTTATTTAAACTTTCGGATGCGAAAAACGATTTTATAAAAGAATTAATAAAAATAGAAGAATAGTAAGGAGGTTATTATGGCAGTTACAGTAAGAATACCAACACCATTGAGAAAGTATACGAATGGTAAAGATGAGATCAATGTAGAGGGTAAAACCTTGAGAGAGCTTATGGATAATCTTGATAAAAACTACAAAGGCATTGGTCCCAGAATCATGGATGAAAAAGGCAATATAAGAAGGTTTGTAAACATATACCTCAATGATGAGGATATAAGGTTTAAATCCAACCTTGATACCGTTATCAAGGACGGGGATGTAGTATCCATCATCCCTGCTATAGCAGGCGGTGCTGCAAAAAAGGATATTAAAAAAAAAGTATACCTGACCTACCAAAAAAGATTACTCAACAAACCCATTATATGGGAGGCGTGCAAAAAATTTGATGTAGTTATAAACATAGGGACCTCAACGGTATCGGGCGATTTTGGAATTGTTGGTATGGAATTAAAGGGTAAAAGAGAAACGGTAGAGGCACTCATTAAATGGTTCAGTAAGAAGGGTGTTAAGGTTGAACCAATAGAACAAACAATAGTGGAGTAACAATGCTTACGGACATACAGGTAGAGAGATATTCGAGACATATAATACTTGATGGTGTGGGTGGCAAGGGACAGGAAAAATTGCTCAATGCAAAAGTCCTTATTATAGGTGCTGGAGGGCTTGGTGCACCTGCGGCCATGTATCTATCAGCAAGCGGTGTTGGAACTATCGGTGTCGTTGATTTTGATGATGTTGACATATCGAATCTCCAGAGACAGATAATCCATTCTACAATGGATATCGGGACACCAAAGGTTGACTCAGCGGCAAAGACTATCGGTGCTATTAATCCCGATATTTCTGTAAACAAATACAACGTAAAGCTTACATCTGACAACATAATGGGCATAATAAAGGATTATGAGATTATTATCGATGCTACCGATTCGTTTCCCGCAAGATACCTTATAAATGATGCCTGCGTGCTTACAGGAAAGAAAAATGTCTACGGTAGTATTTTCAAGTTTGAGGGTCAGGCCACGGTATTCTCGCCGCACGAAGGACCATGTCTTAGATGTCTTTATCCTGAGCCCCCACCCCCAGGTATGGTTCCAAGCTGCAAAGAGGTTGGTGTGCTTGGTGTTGTGCCAGGATTTATAGGTGTTGTTCAGGCAACAGAGGCTGTTAAGCTGATACTTGGTATCGGCAGGCCATTGATCAACAGGATGCTAATTTATGATGCGCTTCGCATGGAAGTCAGAGAGATGAAGATTAGAAAGGATCCGGCTTGCCCGCTGTGCGGAGATCATCCAACCGTTACAGCCCTTATTGATTATGAAGAGTTCTGTGGCGTTAGATGAAGCTGTGTGTACTCATTGCACTGAATGGTAAGGGTATAGTTCAAACCCTGAAACAGATTTTACAGGATTTCGGTGATGGCATAGAACTGTTTTTATACAATGACGGGGTTTTACTGATCGATGATGAAGATTTTTTATCATTGTCAAAACATATAAAAATAACCCTCTGTGATGTAAGCGCGAAAGAGAGAGGGCTTAAGAGGAGAGAAGGATTCAAGTTCGGCAGTCTTTATGACCTTTCAAGTATGATAACGCACGCTGATAAGTTCATTCCTCTCGCGGATGGATCTTTATGAAGATAGTAGTATTTATCAAAGAGAAGAACTTAGAAAGGCTTAAAGACGGCATAAGGCTTGCACTTGGTCTTACTATTAATCACAGAGTCTCTTTGGTTATCACAGGGGTATCTGCTGATATCATTTCTGGTGCATTAAACGATCATGCTTTTAAGGCATCGCTGGAAGAAAGCATAGGGCTTTTAAATGGTATGTCGGGTGAGGTGCGGTCCCAAAAAGCCATTACAGGCATTGATAAAGCTGGTCTTATATCAAACGGGGAACTAATGAATTTAACGCTCAATTCCGACTCTGTTGTGGTTTGGTAGTATGGACATAAGTAAGATTTTATCAAATCCCGTATCACTCAAACTCGACATCATGTTGAGGGGTATAAGGGTTGACCGGGTACTTTTAGATTTATTGAGTAAAAGTAATTACATCTTTACCGTAGAGGGTATAGAGCTTGAGCTGAAAAACGGTATCAAAGTAAGGGCACCTTATCTTGATAAGGTATCAAGGCGCTCACCGTATATGCTTGATTATGAATCTAAGGAGATAGTGGTTGATGAGCACAGGGTCACTGTTAAGCTAACAGGCGATTTCCAGATTAACAAAAAGAAAACCTCTAACAATATTTTAATGTCCCGTATAGCGAATCTATACGGCAAGTACCTTGCTATAACGCCAACCCCGTCATGCGGATTCTTTGGAGAGAGGCTTGCATGTGCATTCTGTCCTGCGGTTGTAGATGAGCAAAGAGAGGGCAGTGCTGTTTCCGTAGATGATGTTCTTGAGACAATCAGAGAGATTTACAAGACAGAGAAGCCGTCGATAATACTTCTGAGCATTGGTGATATGGGAACGGATGATGGTGGAATAGAGTTTGCGGAACAGTACATTAAAGCCATCCATAAATATTTTAATGTAATGATCATGCTTGAGGTATCGCCGCCAAAATATCCTGAATGGATAGATACTGCTTATGGTGCCGGCGCCGATGCGATCTGCTTTAATATAGATATCTTTGATCAGAAGCTCTTTAATGAGTTGTGTCCGGGAAAGGCAAAAGATAATGGCAGGGAAAGGTATTTTAATGCACTTAAGTACGCAACAGGCATATACCCGCAAGGCACTGTATTAACACATCTTATTCTTGGTATAGAGCCTGTAGAGTCAACCATAACAGGCATTCAGTATCTTACTTCAATAGGAGTTGTGCCAATACTCTCTGTATTCAGACCTGTAAATAAGAGTATGATGAAGTATTTTGTAAACCTATCGATTGAAGAAATACTGCCTGTTTACACATCTCTTTACTGCTCTATGCGTAAAAACAAGATCCCATTTACGTGGACCAAGCATCTTGGTTTTGCCATTACTCCATTAGAGGCAAGCATATTTAATTGCAGAAATGATCTAAAGAACAGAATGGCTCTTATGGTAGAAGGATCAACTGCTATAGATAGTATAAGAGCAGGCATGCTTCGCATAAGAAGATCACTCAGGGTTAAAGAATTATGACACAGCAAAAGTATCTAATAGATAAAAGACATATCTCTATTATACTATTTCAAAAATTATATAAGCCTGCAGTGTTCTTTATTGTAATTGGTTTATTACTCTTGTGGGAACGGCATCCGGATATTACAGGTTTATCAAATAACGCACATGATACGCTTGGTATATTCTTTTTATGTGTGATATTATGGATCACGAATATTATACCGCCTGCAATAACAGGTTTTACAGGCATAGTCCTCCTTGTAATAAGCAAGGCATTACGGCCGGAAGAGGTTTATCAAATGTTCTTTACAGAGCCCGTATTTTTCATACTTTCTGCATTTGCAATTGCAGCAGGTATGAGAAAAACGGGTGTTGCAAGGCGCATCACTCTCTGGTTTATCTCTTTGAAAGGAAGGCTGCCGTTGAAAGCTCGGTTGTATATTATGAGCGCTGTTCTTTCTATGCTTATGCCGGAATATGCTGTTGCTGCGATGCTTATTCCAATTGTACTCGAGTCGGGTACAGGTTATAAAAAATCAGAACTCGTGAGCGTGATGTGGGGAACCCAGATAGGTGGATTGGCAACATTACTTGGCGGTGCAAGAGGCCCTCTTACCATAGCTATACTTAAAGCAACGAAAGGTATTGATATAAGCTTTTTACAATGGAGCGAGGCTGCATTCCCTGTAGCACTTATCTTACTTATAATAGGCTACTGGATAATCTCGCTCTTTTTTAAAGATGAAAACAAACCTGCAATAGAGCTTGGTAACCCGCCCGGTATTATAAGATTTGAAGAGATTATCATGCTTGGTATTGTTATACTTACAGTTACAGGATGGATTTTATACGGCACTTCGGTAGGCCTTGCCGGTATAGGGCTGATTGCCATAATTATGCTGTTTGTATTTGGCATATTAAAGGTTGAAGACCTTACCAGACGTATAGATTGGTCTATTATAATAATGTATGGCAGTGCAATATCCATAGGTTTTGCGCTTAATAAAACCGGTGCAGCCGCATGGCTTGGGACGTACAGCTCTTTGATATTTCCCGGTGTTATCTCCACAACAATAGGGCTTTTTTTTATAGCCGTAATCATGACTGAATTTGTCAGCCATTCAGCAGTTGTTGCCGCACTGCTGCCCGTAGGCATAGGCATGTCTGAAAGACTTGGTATAAATCCTGTAATAATGGGTATAGGTATTGGACTTGCCTCTGGTATGGCATTTATATTCCCGTTTAGCTCACCTGGAAACATGATCGCCTATTCCTCGGGTGCTATAAAGCTTAAGGAACTCGCTTTACCAGGATTCATAATGCTTTTCATATCAATTATTATTCTATTCCTGGCAGTGGAATTTTACTATCCCGTGCTTGGATATGGGAAAATCTGATATAATATAAAAGGAGGAAGACGTAACATGATAAAGAAAGAGCAAATAGGGCAAATAGCTAATGAATTTGAGGAGAGGTCCCAGGAGGAACTCATTGCGTATGCGATAAATGAGTTTAATAAAGACATCGCTTTTGCATGCAGCTTTGGTATGGAAGATGTTTGTATTGTTGATATGATCGCAAAGGTGGCCCCTGATACGAATATCTTTTATCTGGATACCGGGGTTTTCTTCAAAGAGACTTATGAGCTTATAGAAAGACTCAAAAAAAGATATGGCATAAAGTTTGAATGTGTAAAGGCACTTATGTCGCTTGAAGAACAGGCAGATAAGTACGGACCGGAATTGTGGAAGAAGAATCCTGATCTTTGCTGTAAGATAAGAAAGGTGGAGCCGTTGAAGAGAAAACTTGCAACTGTTAAGGCATGGGTTACAGGCATCAGAAGAGAGCAGGCACCAACAAGGGCGAACGCAAAGACAGTAGAGTGGGATGATAAATTTGGTATAGTGAAATTCAATCCTCTCGTCAGGTGGACAGCCAAGGATGTACTGGGCTATGTTATGGGTCACGGCATCCCCTACAACCCTCTTCATGATAAGGGCTATCCGAGTATAGGCTGTGAGCCGTGCACAGCTCCGATTAAAGCCGGCGAAGATCCAAGATCAGGTAGGTGGAAAGGGTTTGAAAAGAAAGAATGCGGTTTGCACGTATAAAAAGGAGGTAATATGAACAAAGCATCAATAATCGTGCTCTCAGGCGATATGGATAAGGTCATTGCAGCATTTAACATCGCAATAGGTGCTGCATCATCAGGTATGGATGTTACAATGCTATTTACTTTCTGGGGACTTAATGTGCTTAGGAAGGATAAGATTGGCGCTAATGCAAAGGGCATAATGCAGAAGATGCTCACGTGGATGAATAAGGGCGGAACAGAAAACCTGCCTATGTCAAGATTCAATATGTTTGGGCTTGGAACGTGGATGATGAAAAAGCTGATGAAGAGATACAAAATGCCGAGTGTAAAAGAACTTTACACAATATCAAAACAACTCGGTGTAAAGGTTATAGCATGCACAATTACAATGGGCATGATGGGGATTGCCAAGGAAGATCTTGTGGATGACGTTGATGAGTTTGCAGGCGTTATAACCTATATCAAAGAGGCGCAGGAATCGAAGATCAATCTATTTATATAGGAGGAATACATGAAGATAGATAAGACAATAGATACAACAGGGCTTTTATGCCCTCTGCCGATACTTAGGACTGCTCAGGCAGTAAAGGAAATTAAAGCAGGGGAAACACTTGAGATCCTTGCTACGGATCCCGGTATAAAAGAAGATATAAAAAACTGGTGCACCATGACCGGTCATGAACTTATTGATATTGTAGATCAGGATGATAAGATTATTGTGCATTTGAAAAAATCCAGTTAGCCCAAAAATGCAATAGAGACAGTAGTATCTAATTACGTATTAAACCTATATATCATTAGGTCTTGACTTTTATAGATTTTATTTGTAGAGAAATATAAAGTTATGCGGGTGTAGTTCAGTGGTAGAACGTCGCCTTGCCAAGGCGAAAGTCGTGGGTTCAAATCCCATCGCCCGCTTTTATATATTTACTCCGTTAGAAAGCCCGCCATGTATGGTGGAAATACTATGATAGAGCTCAAATCTTCATAGCAAGTTCGTGGTTCGGAGCAGCATCCCTTTCTAACGGGGTTTATGGCGGCATAGCCAAGTGGTAAGGCAGCGGTCTGCAAAACCGTTATCTCCGGTTCAAATCCGGATGCCGCCTTTTGATTTTTCAAGGAGTTAGACACTTTCGTGCCCTCCCTCTATTTGCCCTGCTACCGTTTTTGCTACAACATCGCCAACCTTATCCAAAACTTCTACACCACCTCTCAGATTATTGGGTGCCAGATGCGCATACCGCTCCGTCATTGCTGCTGTCTTATGTCCGAGTAAACGCTGCACCACATATCTGTCAACGCCATGCTGAACCAGCATAGATGCGAAGTGATGCCGTAAGTCGTGGAACCGGAAATCTTCCAAGCCTGCCCTCTTGCTCGCTTGTTTAAACCGTCTGCTCACGAGTGTATTGCACAGTTTTGCGCCTGCCGGGGTGTAGAATACATACGGGGTATCTATACGCCTGACCCTGTTTAACCCTGACAGCAGGTTCTTCACTGTTTGATTCATTGGGACGCCGAGGCGTTCATGATTTTTTGTATGCTCGACCACTATTGTCCCATTTTTAAAGTTAATCTGCTGCCATACAAGACTCGTGATGTTGTCCAATCTCAGGCCGGTATTGACCGCCAGAACCACGATAGGGCGTAGCTGCTCATCACAAGCTACACACAGTCTGCTATACTCATCTTCTTGAAGATACTTCACCCGTCCAGGGGGCATCTTCTCCAGCGGTACTTGCATAAAGGGATTATGTGCAATCCAGCCAAATTGCCTTATTGCAACATAATAAAGGTGCTTTGCAAGAGCCAATTCTTTGTTGATAGAAGATGCTGATGCCTTCTCACTTCTCCGCATGACCTTGTAATCGTTTATCATGTTTGGGGTGATCTGGTTCAGGTATTTGTTTGCAAATACCGGCAACAAATGCTGCAGGCTTATCTTGTCTCTTAACTGGGTTTTGGCTGCCTTTTGCATTCCATCCTCCCTTGCATACTTTTTTGCAAGCTCCTCAAAACTCCGTTTGCTCCCTTCATCTTTTAGCCCAAATCTTTCCTGTGCCATTTCAAGCTTTAGCTGTGCCTCTCTTTGCTCTGCAAGCCTTTTGTTGTCCGTGCCGGTTGATTGCCATGCATCTCTGCCATTGTATCTTAATCTTACGTACCACTTGCCGCCTCTTTTAAATAAACTCATTTAACCTCCTTTCGAGACGTTGAAAGTGGTTAATTCCGTGCATGTCCCCCCTACCGCACTTATCAGGGGTATGCAACCACTTTCTACCATGTAATACGGACTTATATCTTTTGTTATTATGTGCGATGTATTCCGTAACGTGATATAGAAAACAACGTTTTTAAAAAGCTTTTATTTTATGCCTGTTCATGCTTGACATACCAATTCACGTATTTTGCTTTTTCATGCCCTTAAAATTTCCGATACATTGACCGGATTAAGTTATAGATTCCTTTTTTTGCTGCCTTACCGCCTTCATACGCTGTCCCCATTCCGCCTTCTCTTTTTCAGATAGGTTTGTAGGTGCGCTTTTCGCCAATTTTTTGCGGTTTGGGTTATACGGCTGAAACTGATACAGCGGGCAGCTATTCCCTGCTTGGCAATCCGCAGCACTGTCCTCTTGTCCATTGCAAACATAGCATTGTGCCAGGATCGCTTCCTTGTAGCTCAAGGGTTGTCCGCTCTTAAATTTTCCATACTCTTTTTGACCTATGATTTTACCCATGCTTTAGCTCCTTTGTTTGATGATGCCTTGCCATACAATGCCTGGACTATTTCAAAATATTTTTTATCAATCTCAAACCCTATTGATTTACGCTTTGTTTTTACACAGGCGGATACGGTTGTACCTCCGCCCATCATGGGATCGAGTACCGTGTCCCCGGGCCTGGTGAATGCCTCTATCAGTTTGATGAAGGTCGGTTCCGATTGTCCCCATGCATGAAGAATTTTATTTGGGGCCCCACTTATAAAGACATTCTCAATCCATGTGTCCTGCTTTTTTAATGGAGGCTTAAAGAAGAACAGTATCGGTTTGCCTCGAGTCCACATGTTGACCGAGAAATCCGGTTTTATTGCGCCTTTATGATACAAAAAGCCGCTGTAGTAGTATTCCAAATACTGCAACATAGAATCCGTTGCTTTCAGTAAATACAGATTGCCGTAATAGAATATCAAAAATCTGCCTGTCTTTAATACCCGCCGTGCTTCCTTTGCAAGATCGTATAATAAGTGAATATAGCCTTTCCCGTAGGGCGGATCCGTTAAAATAAGGTCAATGGAATTATCCGGTAAGGCCTTTATAAGTTCTCTGAAATCGCCATGTTTCAATACAGGGACATAATCGCTCACAGGAATTTCTCTTAGTCTTTCTTTTTGTTGTTCAATTTGTTTTTGATGATGTAATTTTCTGGCTGTCTCATACATGCCTGCAGTTGTGAGTTCCTGATTGTGGTTTTTGACTGTTTTGATTGCTTCTTCAAATGCATTTTCCGGTATGTCGGCAATGGCTTCATAACGGCAAGCGATCCTTCTTGCTATGCCAATATCTTTAAGGGCCTCTGTTTTTGTTGTGACAGGCGGGTCATCGTGTCCCGCCTGATTTAATCTATGCTCATGTGTTGGCAGCGCTCTTGACAACTCTCCGATCCGCCGTTCCGCTCGGAGCTTGATTTCGGCAATGCTGTTCTGTACCTCTAAGCCTTCTCTGGCTTGTTTTGCATACGCTCTTAATGCCTCCATGCGGTCACGTATGTCTTTTACTTCATCAAGCTGGGTGCATTTTGCTATGGCGGTTTTAGCCGCTTCCCAGTCGAGAAGATAAATATGATCTCTTTTTACTAATTCTAAATTACCCATGCTTTATAAAAGTTCGCTTGTTTGAAAAAGAAGGCGGGTACTGTGTACTTGCCTTCCATACCCCCGAACCGTTCATTCTTCAGGCTCCTCATCTTCGCTGTAGAGTTCATCCGCCTTTGAGAAACCGTCGTTGAAGCCGTCCCGGTACGCCTTTTGCAATTCTTCAGGCGTATAAGTTTTCTTAGTTGTTTCTTTTTCTGGGGCGGCTTCCGACTCAGGGTTTTTGTTTATTTTCGATCTGTCCATACTTGTCACCCGCCTTTGCTTAAACTTCGATTTGCTTCCAATAATAAATAGAAAGCAGTAATAAGCCGTAAAATATCCATGTTCTCAATGAGTGGCATGTTTACCCTGTAGTGCGTCTCTTTTAGCTTTTTCAAAACCGCCGTTTTTGAACCAGTCGAGGACAGAATCCCCGTCGAAGCGTAAACACTTGGATATTTTCAGGTGGGGGATGAGATTCCTTTCGGACAACCCATAAACACTCGCTATGCTGATACCCAGCATAGCCGCCAGTTCCTTCGGACGTAATAACTTTTTTGTTTCCATCGTATTATCACCTCACATTGAACCTAATTCTGATTCGATGGGAAACACGCTATGCGGGTACACATTTATGTACTCACATGGCAGGAGTGTTTTTTATTTTAAAAGGGAGATTCTATGTAGTGATTAGGGATTATGAAAATGATGGTAACTGTAAGATATTATTGTTTTTTTATGTAGTGCAACAAAGAATCCATGAATTTGTTATCCAAAAAGAGATACGGGGCACGAAAAGGCTTGTTTAACGAGGAAACCAAGGTCGTGGTATAGCTCCGCTGTAAAGAAAATTTATTCTGTAAATGTCTTTTCACAAACCTTGGTTCTATTTGGTGCATATCATTTATTGATTTAACCCCGTAGGGCTTAGTCTCTGCATTAATCCCATATTTTAAGGCGGCCCGCATGAACTCAAGCAGATTTTTCTTTGTGATTTCGTTTATATTGTTAGTATCGCGATTATTGCTTGTCGATGGTGAAATTTCTGTTACGCCTGCAACTTCAAAAAACTGATTATTTTTAAAGTTCAATCTGAAATGTAATGAACAGAAAATACTTTCTGTTTTGAAAGATTTAAATAATTGGATCGCAATGAAGAGAAATACCAAATCAACAATGGCGCCTCTGA
The DNA here is from genome assembly GCA_023382265.1 of Deltaproteobacteria bacterium. Classification (NCBI taxonomy): domain Bacteria; kingdom Pseudomonadati; phylum Myxococcota; class Myxococcia; species Deltaproteobacteria bacterium. The sequence continues at coordinate 67,758 of JAMCPX010000061.1, forward strand.
TTGCCTTATTCTTGTCAACTTTGTTGTCTGGTAGCTCACCTTTCTTCAGCATAAATTCAATAGTAGATTTGAAGTCGTGTAATCTTTCCAATCGTTTTTTATCCAATCCGTCGTCATTCTTTATCTGATTCTCTACCTCTTTTAATTTTTCATTCAATAATGTTTTATCAGGCGTAAATCGCTTCTTGGCATTAGCTATTGTATCGGTTATTTTTTTTAGTGTGTTTAAATCATCCTGCCATTTTTGTTCCCAATCAGAAAAAAGGGGTAAATAAATATACTGCGGGTATCTTCTGAGTTTCCCGATTGCGGTATTAAAGTCGTTTTCTATCTCTTGTATTACTGAACGTCTATTTTTAAAACTCGGTGCTTTATGCATGGAATAGAATATTAAATTATAAAGCCTATAAATTTCTTCAATGCTGTTCTTCATATACTCTTTTAGTTTGTCATCACTTTTGATGCCTGCCCACATAGCAAGATTTTTCACTGCTTGGCTATCAAGATGGTTATATCGCTTGCCTAAATACTGTTCTATATCAGCCGGTCTATGCCTACCCATATTTCTTTTTGTTGTCCTTATAGAAATTTATTCTTGCATAGTATAAAGATTTTATCCCCCCAACGTTGCTTATTATTCAATGTGAAATATATCATATCGTTAATGACAAAGTAAATGACAAAGTAATAGATTCTGAAGCCGCTAACCGCTAATCTACATTAGTGGCAAGGTTTTACTGAGAGAAACCACCTTCCATAATGTCTGTTATGGAAATAGCTATTCCGCAATAATTCATAATAAACAAAGTAATCAAAGTCCTCTTTTATAATCCAGGTATTCCTTGCCTCTGAAATTAATCTGATACCCATACACCCAGCCTTTGGCATGGTGATTACAGGGTATCCGCTTGCGATATAGCCAGTGATAGCGAAATAGGTTGTTTACTGCCCTGCTTGTTTGTTGAATAGACATGTCGAGCGCATCAGAAAGCTCGTTTACGGTCATTCTATCTTGATCGTTGTCAGCAAGCACCTCTAAAATTTGATATGTATTGTAAGGCTGTTCCCACATAATACTTAACCTCGCCCCAAAGGTAATCGGTAATTTGCAATAGTCAACTATTGAAATAATATGAATATTCCTTACATTGAAATTACCTTCGATAGCTCATGTTGATATTCCCGCTATTATGATCAATATCGGGCGTTATATAGTATGCTGAGTATAAGTCATTGATTTTCTCGGTTTTTTGTTGTTATCGATCCACATCGGAATCATCTACTGATTTATCGGAATCCGAAACGATATTCGATAATGATATTATCGAATATTCCTTACATGAAATTTCGTTATGAAACGTAATAACGATGTTCAGCAACGATATTGGATAACGTGATTACTTGATAATTAAATACGGAACATTCCTTACATTGAAATTGAATCAGATTGAGTAAATAGGGTGCGGTCGTTAATTATAAGATAAAGAGAATAAAGTACCCATCCGGGAAAGGGGCTCTTCATTTTTATAGAAAAATCCGTTGTGATCTGATAAAGAACTTTCTATGGGAAATAAGCTTCTCAAAAAACCATTATCAAGCCTGATTCAACGGTTTAAAAGAAACCAGCTATCTTTACCGTTACGTAAGTAAGAGGGATTTATTATGGAGGATAATCTTTTCCCTATAAAATACTTAAATATAGTTTATAAAGGCAAGGAGTTTTCCGGGAAATGGGAAGATATTTTCTGTTCTTCGGATTATGAGGAATTCAATGGAATAACCTATGTCTCCAGCCCAGGATTCTTTTTTGAATTTGCGAAAAACTTTCAGCGTGTAGAGCTTATTATAGGTATAGACAAGGGCGGGCCAGCTTTAAAATTTGATCCAATAGAAGGAGCAGAATTTTTTCAGAAACTCGATCTTGAGATCAAGAAAAGGGTAGCAAGCGGAAACATCAATATACGCTATGCAAAGGACAATGCCATCCATTCAAAGCTTTATTTATTGAAAGGCCCGGATGGTAGAGTAGGGCGTGTTATCATAGGATCTGCTAATTTCACACAAAGTGCTCTCCACGAGAATAGGCAGTTTGAAGAATTGATCGTTTATGATCGCTCTGATAGTTCCGAGGTATGTGATGCTTATGAGAAAAGATATAAAGAAATATATCGAAATACCATTGACTATATACCTGAAAGGATAAAGGAAAAGTTTAGGATGGGTCTCCCTATTATCATCGATGAGGAAACAGGAATCAACATTGTTCAGGAAGATGCGGGTAATTTATTGCATTCCGATGCTGATTTTATACACCAAAGCATAGAGGAAGAAAAAAAAGAAATAGACTATAAGGTAAAAGAGGTAGAAAACAAGGTACAACTTTTCAAAGCTCTTTCAAAGAAGACTGAGCAGGGCTACGAATTCAAACAACCAAGGAGTGGATTGAACAAAGAGGTCAGGGACATCATTGTAAAAAGATACATAGATTCAACAGAGCCTGTTACTCCGGCACACACTACAAATGAGAAAGAGCTTTTCTATAAAGATGAGGATCATGTTCTTATTGTAAAAGACCGTGATGGCTCTGCAATGCCGGTGTCCAAGGCATTGGACAAAGAGAAACTGATCCAGGAAATAGCCAAGTTAAATAAGGTAATAGATGCCTATGCCAGATTTGTAAAAGGCAGTAATGAAGAGAAGGTCAAGAACAAAAAAAGAGTGTTTGAGATCATACTATATGCCTTTATGTCTCCTTTTATATGGAAAATGCGGGAAGAATACTCCGAGATAAGAAAGGGCAAAGAGGTCAAGGCAGATATACCGATATTTTTGATCATCTCAGGTGCATCCAGGACAGGGAAAACATCGTTATTACATATAATCAATATGCTGCTGGGAAATTATAAAGAAGTTGATGATTATCCTAAAGATAATGGTTTCAAAATTAAGAAGCGACTTAATTATGAAGATTTATACCCTGTTTTAATTGATGAAGTTCCGAAGGATTTCTTCAGCAGAAAAGGTTCTGTAAACACGGGGAGAGGACAGGAATTTATTATACATGTAAGTAATACGTTAGGTGATTCAAAAGAACGCAAATATCCTGCTGTTATCATGACTACAAACGAAGATGTCGATAGCATTGCGGAGAGATTGTTGCGAAGGGTTTATAACATCAAATTGGAGACACAGTTCGGCACTGATAAGAAGGCAGAGGCAGAGAATCATAAAAGTAAGGTTATAAACGAATTAAATGACGACTTGTTTAAGGATTTCTCATGGAAAATGATTCAAAAAATCAGAAATGAACCAATAAACTTTGAATTCAGAAACAATGATTTTTTATACTACGGGCGAAATATTTTTAAAGAGTGGTTTAATGAGATAGGTCAACATCCTTATGATTGGTACAACGAAGATAAAGTAGACGGTTATTATGAACGGGGGAGTAATCGGTGGCGGGACTTGTACAACAGTAAAAAACAATATTTTGCAGTAAATAATAACAATGAAATATTATTAGATAATAATGCTGTTTTTAAGCAACCTGTCCAAATAAAACAATACACAGAATATCTTGTTTCGGGTGTACTGAAAGACAACAGTGGATTGATGTTGAGACTTGATAAAAAAGAGTTTTTCAAGTTTATCGGAGTGAGAGAGGGAGATGGGTTATTAAAAAGAATTTTGGGTAAATTGATAAGTGCAAAGGATTAGTAAAATGACCACAATTGCAATAAAATGCGGATAAGTCTTTCAAGAGTGATGAAAATAGCGTCCCATAGAAATATTCCTTACAAACTGAAATAAACTTATTAAGAACAACCCATTCTCAATAATATGGAGGTTGTCCCTAGATTTCCAAGCAGTATCCGAACACATAGAGCGGTTTGAAAGAAACCAGAAACCATTGGTCAAAATGAAAGCTACAAGACATTTAGTAATCAATAACTGTTTATAAAGGATAGTTATACTATATCTTATAATAATGTAATACTATAATATCGTAATATACTTGACATTTATATTCTTATTGATTATCCTTTTTTTAGGAAAGAGCTGGACAATATTTAATAAGAAGGAGAGGACTTTTTTATATGCCAAAATTAGACTTGGATACGTTAGAAAGCCATTTGTGGGAATCAGCTAATATTTTGAGGGGTAGTATAGATGCCTCTGACTATAAAAATTATATCTTTGGTTTGCTGTTCTTAAAGCGGCTTTCAGATGTTTTTCAAGAAGAAGCGGATAGGCTTTTAAAAGAAACGAAGAATAAAAAGATAGCCTACGAAGAACCGGATGAGCATGAATTCTTCGTTCCTCCAAAGGCCCAATGGAAATACCTTACAACGCTGACTCACAATCTTGGAGATGCCATCAACAAAGCCAATGATCTTCTGGAAGAACACAATCGTGTTCTGGAAGGGGTTCTTTCCGCTACCGATTTCAACGATAAGGACAGACTGTCGGACACCACACTCTCCAAACTAATTTTACACTTCTCAAAAATCAGCTTGCGCAATGAAGATTTATCAGAGCCGGATATTTTGGGCAGGGCTTATGAATATCTCATAGACCAATTTGCAGACGACGCCGGCAAGAAAGGCGGAGAATTTTATACACCCAAAGAAATCGTCTCCCTTTTGGTTGAAATCCTTGACCCTCAGGAGGGCATGTATGTGTGTGATCCCGCATGCGGCTCTGGAGGTATGCTTGTACAAACGGTTTATCATCTGAAGTCTGTCCATCAAAATTATAAAAATATAGTTCTTCACGGCCAGGAGAGGAACATAGGCACATGGGCTATATGCAAGATGAACATGCTTTTGCACGGTATTGCCGGTGCACGAATAGAAAAAGGGGACACCATACGCGAACCCAAGTTGTTACAAAAAGGTAAATTGATGGAGTACGACACTGTCATAGCAAATCCTCCATTCTCACTCAAAAACTGGGGTATCGAAATGGCAGGAAACGACCCTTTCGGAAGATTTAAGTATGGTATCCCGCCAAAGAGCTACGGAGATTACGCTTTTGTTCAGCACATGATTTCCATTCTCAAACCTTCTGGCAAAGCCGGTGTAATTCTGCCCCACGGGGCGCTTTTCCGAGGTGGGGCAGAAGGCAAGATCAGGAAAGGTATTTTGGAAGAAGACATCGTTGAGGCAGTGATAGGCCTTCCGCCCAATCTTTTTTATGGGGCAAGCATTCCGGCATGTCTCTTCATTATCAACAAAAAGAAATCTGCTCATAATAAGGGCAAGGTATTCTTTTTATATGGAGCGCGGGACTTTCTTCAGGGTAAAAAGCAGAACAAGCTCAGACAGGAGGATATCGAAAAAATAGTCAGTGCATACCGTTCCTATGCTGTTATAGATAAATATTGCCGTTCTGCTTCGCTGGATGAAATCCGGCGCAACGACTATAACCTCAATATCCCGAGGTACATAGACATTACAGAACAGGAGTCACCTATAGATGTTCAGCAGGCCATCGATAAGCTTGCCAAACTCAGAAGGGAACGGGCATCGGCAGAGGAAAAGGTTGAAAACTATCTGAAAGATTTGGGCTATAAGATATAAATTATGGAATTTAAAAACAAAGAAGACATCGATCTGGTTTTGAATGCCCTCGGGGAACAACTGTCCGCTATTAATAAAGGTCACATTGACATATTAGTGTGCGGCGGATCTGCGCTGCATGCCCTGGGACTTGTAACGAGAACAACGAAAGATGTTGATGTGGTTGCCATAGTTTCGCACAATTCTTCCGATAGACTAACACTTGAGACTGCACAACCTTTGCCGCAGAACCTAGTTGATGCAGCTAAGAAAGTAGAAAGGGATTTTCAATTGAAGGACGGATGGATCAATTCCGGACCTACATCTGCTCTGGATCTCGGACTTCCGGAAGGTGTTCTGAACCGTGCAGAAACACTTAAGTACGGCAAGTATCTTACAGTACGCTTCATCAGTCGTTACGATCAGATTCATTTTAAACTCTACGCTGCTGTGGATCAGGGCGGCAAACATTATCAAGATATTATTGCTTTAAAGCCTACTGCAGAAGAGCTTGAAAATGCAGCGCGCTGGAGCATGACTCATGATGTTTCCGGGGGCTACAGAAACGCACTCAAAGATATGCTTATTGAAATGGGGTATAAGAATGTTGCCGATAGAATTTAGAGAAGCCCTTCTTGAACGTATTCTTACCTTTCTCTGGAGGCAGTGGTCTGCACTGGGCGTGCTTGGTGAATCAGGTGCAGAAGATGACTGGGTCATTGATCCCGAGCCTTTACTCGTCTTTTCTCTGGAGATTGGACGCTATGAGCCCAGGCTGTTTGACGAAATCCTTGCATGGTTATTGGTAAACGGACAATGGCTTGATATGGCGAGACTGAAAAGAATCCTTGAGAAACAGGATAGAAAGACCGTGCAAATAGTAGGGGCTGCGTTTCAATACGTTTTGTCCAAGGGAAATAAGCGGAAGTGGCATAACATTACACAATTCTGTGCCGGCATATACAAAAAACAGTCAGCAGCAGATTCCATAGAGCCGCTCTTTAAAGAGAGATCGGGAAAGCCCCATCCATTGGCTATCGGAGATAAGATAGAGCCTGATTTTTTATTATTTTCCATAAACCGCCCCAAAATCCACATACAAAAAGAAGCAAAAGAAGTGCCTGTCAATGCCAGCGCCAACCTGCGCTTTCTTTTAAGATCTATTTTTGGAATTGGAGCCAAGTCCGAATCCCTCCTGTATCTTTTGACCCACGAAGGGGCACGCCCCAGGGAGATTGCCGATGCTGTAGGCCTTTTCTGGCTCGGCATACATCAGACTTTATTAGACCTGTCGAGATCCGGTTTGGTATTGACAAGAAGCAGGGGCAGGAAAGTAGAATACTGGGTATCTCACAGGAAATGGTGGGATTTTCTCGCTTCACTGAATATCGATGAGACAACTCCGCCTAAATGGCTCAATTGGATTGCTGTCTTCTCAGCCTTATCGGTTGCATGGAAGGCGGTTGATGAAATGGCATTCGGAACAGAATCAGACTATATGAAGAGCTCAAGACTTCAGGACAGCCTTGAGATTATTGCCCAGGAATTCTCCCGAAGCGGACATGACATCCCGAGGATCCCGACCATGGGACTACCGCCGGATCTGCACCAGAAAACAGCCCTTATATTTTTAGGCAATATTTTCGGAGTCGCACATGAGTAACCAGATCTCCACCCTCCGCATGGAGCAGAAATTCAAAAAAACACCGGCAGGGGAAATTCCGGTGGATTGGGAAGCAAAGCAATTAGGCAAAGTTGGAATTGCAACAGACGGTGACTGGATTTTAAATAAGGATTATTCAAAATCTGGTGTTCGCTTGTTGCAAATTGCGGATATAGGCGTGGGCAAATTTCTTAATAAGTCAATGCGATTTATTTCCGAAGAAAGTGCCAACAAATTGAATTGCAGCATTTTACAGCCAGGAGATATTTTAATATCCCGCATGCCAGATCCAATTGGACGAGCATGTCAACTGCCAGAATTAAATTACCAAAGTATAACTGCAGTTGATGTTACTATTTGGCGTCCAGATCCCGATAAATACGATCGACGTTTTTTGACTTACTATCTTAATAGTTCTAAGTGGTTTGCTCTGGTTAATAATTATTCGTCGGGGACAACCAGAACACGCATTAGTAGAACTAATCTTGAGAATATTGAAATTCCAATCCCTCCCTTAAAAGAGCAGAGATTGATCGCAAAGATTCTCTCAGCAGTGGATGATGCCATTGATAAGACAGATGCTGTTATTGAAAAGACCAAAGAACTAAAAAAGGGCTTAATGCAGATTCTTTTTACAAAGGGAATTCAAAAAGGACGATTAAAAACTCAAGATTTTAAAGAAACGGAGATTGGCAGGATACCAAAAGACTGGGAAATTAGAAATATTAAATCTTTAGCAAAGAAAATAATTAATGGAGGTACACCGGACACAAATACTGAAAAATATTGGCATGGCAATATTCCATGGATTACAGGTGCCGATTTCTCTGATCAAAAAGTGACAAACATTAGACGGCATATAACAAAAGAGGCTGTTGCAAATAGCAACACAAATGTGGTGCCTCAAGGAACAATACTGGTTGTAACAAGGACAGGCGTAGGAAAACTGGCTATGGCCTCATATGACATAGCTATCAGCCAGGATATAACTGGGATAATTTCAAATGATGAGTTAGTAATTCCAAGATTCTTGTTCTGGATACTAAACTACTACGTGCCACAGCTCAAAGCTGCACACCAAGGTACTTCAATCAATGGCATTCTTCGAAGTGATTTAGAAGATTTTATGATCCCGGTCCCAACAATCCAGGAGCAGAAAAAAATCACTGAGATTCTTTCAACTATTGATGATGAGATATCCCATGAGGAAAAGCATAAACACCAATTAGAGCAGATAAAAACAGCCCTCATGCAGGTACTTCTGACAGGGAAGGTGCGGGTTTAATTTTATGGCTCCATTTAACGAAGACACACTTTCGGAAAAGCCGGCAATCGAGCAGTTGAAAAGAATGGGATACCTCTTTATTCGCGGGGAGCAGTTTGATCCGCAGGAGACAGAGGATTCCGAACGTTCGTCGCGGAGGGATGTTGTTCTGGTCAGCCGACTGAGGACTAAGCTTATTGAATTTAATCCGGATGCTTCTGAAGGAACTATAGATAAGGCCATCCGTCATGTGACGAATATACAGGGTACCGGTCTTCTGGAGGAAAATAAAATATTTCACCATGAGCTTATTTCTAATATCTCAATAGAGCAGGAAACGGGAGACGGCAGGCGGGGACTTACTGTCAGATTTATTGATTTCGATAACCCGGAAAGAAACGAGTTTCTTGCGGTCAATCAGTTCTGGATAAAGGGACATGAGGTTTTTGATCGTCCAGACATCGTTATCTTTGTGAACGGAATACCCCTTGTTGTTATAGAATGCAAAAGTCCTGTTGCCCGGGAGACGGGGGTAATGGATGCACTGGATCAATTGGTACGCTATCAAAAAGAAATCCCCGCTTTGTTCCGGACCAATCAAATCTTAATCGGCGTCAACTTGTTCGGAGCCCAATATGGAGTTGTCGGAGCAAAACAGGAAAACTTCCATGAGTGGAAAGCAAAACCAGATGAGAAATTACCGATACTAAATGACCACCCTATAGTGAAAGAGATGCTTGAACTGAAGTTGATAAATAAAAATGATCTTTCTCTGACTCCGGCATCCCAGGATGTTATGATTGCAGCGCTTCTTAAGAAGCAGAACCTTCTTGATATAATCAGGAACTTCATCGTTTTTGATACAGATAACGGCAAGATTGGGAAGAAGATTGCCCGCTATCAGCAGTTCATTGCCGTCCAGAAAATCGTCGACAGGGTTACTCATGAAAAGGAAAAGAAAGGGATAATCTGGCACTGGCAGGGATCCGGAAAGTCCCTTACAATGCTCTTTGCTGCACTGAAACTCAGAAGGGATGAAGCCAGACTTAAGAATCCTTATTTTCTTGTCGTAACGGACAGGAAGGATCTGGACGGGCAAATCTCCGATACGTTCCGTGATTGTGGCTTCCCAAATACAATCCAGGCAGAGAATTCAAGGGAACTCTACCGTATGCTATCAGAGGGCGTTGGACGCACTATTATGACCACTGTCCAGAAATTTAGGACAATGCCGGAAAAGCCTCTTTCAACCGCAAAGAATATCATTGTTCTGACGGATGAAGCCCACAGGACCCAGTACGGGAGTTTTGCTCTCAATTTAGGGAAAGCTCTTCCTAACGCGGCAATCTTTGCTTTTACCGGGACACCTCTGGATAAACGATACAGGAATACGTATAAGGTTTTCAGCCCGATAGGGGAACGATATTTGGACAGGTACAGTATATACCAATCCGAGCAGGACAAGGCTACCGTGCCTATAAAATACATGAGCCGAATGGCAGCACTGCGTATAGTAGGCTCATCTATTGATGCATTATTATCTGCTCTGTTCCCCGAAAAAACGAAGAAAGAGCTTGCATCCATTAAAAGGCAATATGCTAATCCCGATGCCCTGACTTCTGCACCTCAACGGATAGAAAGGATCGCATTGGATATTATAGAACACTATAATCAGGCCATTAAGCCAAACGGCTTTAAAGCAATGATTGTGGCTGAAACCCGTGCGGCAGTTGATAAATATAAGACTGCACTGGATCGCCTTATTGATCCTGCTATATCGGCAGTAGTCATGACTATAAATGACCAGGATGATCCAGATGAATGGAAAGAAAAATATTTTCTTACGGATAAAGATGAAGTTGCCCTGAAAGGGCGATTCAAGGATCCTGCTGATCCGCTTTCATTTTTAATCGTCTGCGACAAACTGCTTGCGGGATTCGATGCACCTGTTCTCCAGGCGATGTATCTGGACAGCCGTCTCAGGGAACACAACCTGCTTCAGGCTGTGGCACGGACTGACAGGCCATATCCAAGGAAAAATTTCGGGCTTGTTGTGGATTATATAGGTATTGGAACAGGACTCTTAAAGGCTCTTGAAATGTATAATGCCGAAGATCTTGTTGGATTTCTTGACACTGATGATGTTGAGAGAGAACTCGAGAAACTGAAAGAATATCATAAAACATTAATGGAAATTTTTTCGGGCATATCCTTCGAAGGAGATCCAAAGGAAATCATACAGGAATGCATGGATATTTTGAGGAACAAAAAGATGCGCAGTGAGTTTGACAGCGTTTATCGCGCATTTGCCAGGAGCATGGACTTTTTAATGCCCGATGTGAGGGTAGGTGTGTATATAAGGGATTTTAAGTTCCTTGGTGTAATAAGAGAAGGGGCAAGGAATCTTTATCGCGATGAGAGCTTGCGCATGGAAGATTTGAGTCGCAGGATTGAGGCACTCATCCATGCTCATATAGTTACCGAAGGAATGGAGAATTTATTGGAACCATTGACTATCAGTTCCAGTGACTTCGCAGAAAAAATTCAATCTAAGGGTAGTGATAAGGCAAAGGCGATCCATTTGGAATATGCAATACGTGATACAATTAATTCACATGCAGCAGAAGATCCGGCATATTACGAGTCTCTCCAGAAGCAGCTTGAAGAATTAATAGAAAGTCAGAAAAAAGACAGAAAAGACGATGCCGAGCTCCTACGTTCTTTAATGCAGATCAAAGAAGACGAGAAAAAAAAAGACGCAAATGCACGTAAATACGGGCTCGAGGGAAGTAAGGAATTTGCTTTCTTTGGCTTGCTCAGAAAGTACCAAGAAGAAATCCCTCTTAAAACGGACGAAGAAATGGCCTCACTTGCAAAGGATATCATAAGAATAATAGAGGAGCGAGCTGTCGTCGAATGGACAGAAAGGGACGATATACAGAAAGAGATGCGCCGTGAGGCAAAGCGTCTCTTGCGTACAAAAGGCTGTAAAGATAAAGACCTGCAGCATTTGACTACAGAGTTTATGGAACTCGCCCAGAAGTGGGTGAAACGGTAGATATGCCCTATATAATCCACAAAGGAAATGCGCTGCATTTTTCGCTTCGCATATCACAGCGAAGGAAAACGATCGCTCTCAGGATTAGCAGGAATGGGAGTGTTGCAGTAACAGCCCCTTCGTATGTCAAGACTACTGTTGTCCGCAGGTTTGTAAGGAATAAGGTTGAGTGGGTACTTGATAAACGAAAATATTTCCTCGAAATGGCACGGAAATATCCACCCAAAGAATTTAAAAATGGCGAGACTTTTCCCTTACACGGGCACAATTTTCGACTTAAAATTGTTAAAGTACCTGAACTCCATAAGTCCCGTTTTAAGATTGAAGGGAAAAGATTAGTTATTTTTGTTGACTGGCAGGCGGGCAAAGAACAAAGAGAAATTATGCAAGAAGCCATCCGGAACTGGTATACCGGTCACACAGAAAAAAAGCTCAATATTCTCATAAAAAAGTATGCCCCCTATCTGAATGTTTTACCAATAAAAATAAAGGTGGTTGATCAGACAAGCAGATGGGCAAGCTGTTCAAAAACAGGGATTTTAAGATTCAACTGGCGTCTTTCAGCCATGCCGGTATCGGTCTTTGAATACATTGTGGTACATGAGCTTTGCCATCTTAAAGTGCATGACCATTCTACGCAATTCTGGAGGACTGTAAAATCCATTCTGCCGGATTATGAGAACAGCCGTAACTGGCTTAGAGAAAACGGTATTAAAATCGCTTTGATGTTTTAGAGAATAGCCAGAAATCCCCCGAGCTTTTAATCTCGAGAATCGAGCGTAAGATACATAGTTTTATTTTGCAGAGAATTTACAAAGGAATAAGCATGGCTGAGGCGGAGTTATTTTGCCAAATTGGCCTCATTTATGTAGCATAACTGCTTCTGAAGCTACTATCTGCACGCCTAGAAAGAATTGGGGGTAGGGCTACACACTTGACTCAGGTATTCAGCTGATAGGTAAACTAGGGGTCAGCACTTGACAGGCTGTTGAAAAACTAAGTATTTTCGAAGCAATTTAATCCATCAAATTGCATTCTGTTAATATTTTGGGTTAACCGGCAAAATAAATCCGCTAATCCAATCATCGGAGATGAAAGAAAGGGCTTTTTTACCTCCATTCCTTCCTTTTGAGGCCATCTCCTTGAGAGCATTTTAACCATTCTCTTAATATTCTGTGCTGCAGCAGTCATTAATATCTGTTCTCTAACAAATTCAGCGCCTCGAAACTTAGCCCTCCTCAGTCCCATAAACTCTTTTGCCTCGCCGAACAATTCTTCGATCCGCTTCCTCATCCGCTGGGATATCCGGTATTCTATGGTTTTGTTTAATTGCTTCGCTGCATTTATGGAATCTTCGTAGAGATGATAACTCACTGACCGCGCCCGGTCTCTCGTGCATTCTGCTTTCTTTACACACAGCTTACAATCTTTCCTGCTTGCACGGTAGACATGCTGCCTGCTGTGTTTGTGTATCCCCCAATACTTCATTTCTTTCCCTTCGGGACATAGAAATATGTTACGCTGTTTATCAAAATTGAATCTCTCTATCGGATAAATTCCTTTCTCATTTCGGCTTCGGTTGTTTACTATCGGTATATGGGGCTGTATATGCTCCTTCAGAACAGCATCTATAAACTCCCCGGCACAGTACCCTTTATCTGCTCCAAGAGTCTGTGGCTTTATGCCGTAGGTATCTTTTATTCTTTGTATCTGACGAAGAGCATTCTTGCAGTCCGTATTCTTATCAGGCTTGCCGATATCGGTCCCTATTATTATCCTGCTCTTACTGTCCATGACATAGGTAGCTGCATGGCTCAATTCCGTTGCCCCCATAGACGTTTTCCTCGCAAGCCGTGCATCAGGATCCGTATGCGATCGGTGAGTATCGTTGCTTATCGCCTCGCCCCGGTTCGCTTTCCCATATCCGGGTTCCCATGGCTTTTCTTCTACAGGGTTCTCCTTCTCAAGCTTCTCTATGTATTCCTTAGGCTTCATCTCCACCACGACCGGCTCAAGGCTCTTGATCGATGCATTCGCTTTTATGTTCGTGCTGTCTACGGTAAGGTGCCTCCCCGTTAATAACCCCTGTGTTATACACTGCCGTACTATCTCATCAAATATCTCTTGAAATACTTTGCCCTCTGAAAATCTATCATGCCGGTTCTTTGAAAACGTCGAGTGGTCTGGTACCTTGTCGTCGAGATTTAATCCTACAAACCATCGGTACCCTATATGCATATTTACTTCCTCGCATAATCGCCGCTCAGAATTGATCCCGTATAAATATCCTACCAGAAGCATTCTTAGTAATATCTCCGGGTCTATGGAGGGACGGCCAGTCTGACTATACAAGTGCTTTACCTTATCTCTTATAAAACCAGAATCTACATACTTCTCTACAAGTCGTAACAAATGATTCTCTGGGATCATTTCCTCTACCTTGATATGGTAAAACATTGGTTCTGTCTTTTGTTTCTCTCCTAACATCATGCCTCCTGTGAAT
>JAMCPX010000062.1 GCA_023382265.1 Deltaproteobacteria bacterium
AAGGTTTTATGGGTATTTTGTGGACCTGTATACGGGAAGAACTGAGGCCCTGCTGCCGCACCTAAAAACTCCGCGACAGAGGAAGACCAAAACGATTGACGCTGTATCGTTACCCACACATTGCCTGATGCGTCTATGGCAATGCCGTCATATTCTTGATACGTCGAATAGCTTGTTGCTCCGTATTGACTAATAACTTGCCCTGTAGAAGGACTCAGCTCAGTTACCTCGGGTTCAGTTTCGTAGATCCAAGCTACCCAAACATTGCCTGATGCATCTATGGCTATACCACCAACCCCCCATGCCTTTGAACCAAAGGTATAGGTTCCAAGAACACTACCAGTAGAAGATAATTTAGTTAGAACATTAACTTCATCAGATCCATTCCAAATATTATAAACAACCCAGACATTTCCTGATCCATCTATGGCTATGCCGCCAACTATATTTATATAATCTTGATTTGGCGGGGTATATGTTCCCTCGATATTACCTGCTGGGCTTAATTCAACGATATTACCACATCCTGTTGTAATCCAGGCATTGCCGGATGCGTCTATCGCTATGCTGTACCCATTGTACCCGCAATCACTAGGGCCGACTAACGAATACGTCCCAATCGGATAGCCGCTCGAGTTAAGCTCTGTAACACTGTTACTGTTTTCGTTCGCAATCCAGACATTTCCATTGTGATCTATGGCTATGCCTTTGGGCGATGCACCTGCTGTATATACAGGATAGGTGCCAAGGGTTATACCGAAAGAACTTAGCTCGGTTACAGTTCCGCTACCGCTATTTGTAACCCATGCATTGCCTGATGCATCAATGGCTATACCTACCGGACTGCTACCTACCGTAGGTGTAAATAGGGCTGCTCCTGATGAATTTAATACTGAAACATTTGCACTGCCGTTATTCGCTATCCAGATATGCCCTAATACATCTATAGCAATACCTTGTGAATAGATGCCTGTTGCAAAGTAGTTTTCTGTCTGCGGAGCTGTTGCAAGCGGTATCGTTGCAATTGCAGAACCACCATTCAAATCGTAAACAATAACACTTGCCGTGCCGGTCATACTATAAGCACCGGGAGATGTGATGGTAACTTGATTGCTGCTGCCTCCGGTTGTTATTGTCCAGTTCGTTGAGGTTGTCCATGTGTAATAAAGTGTGTAACCTACATGACTTGTTGCCGATACGGTTGCAGTGAAGCTTGTGCTTGGTGTTATAGGCATGCCCCATGCGCTTATGTTATTTATTACCGGGATCGTTGATATCGTA
Source organism: Deltaproteobacteria bacterium (assembly GCA_023382265.1). Classification (NCBI taxonomy): domain Bacteria; kingdom Pseudomonadati; phylum Myxococcota; class Myxococcia; species Deltaproteobacteria bacterium. The sequence goes on from JAMCPX010000062.1 coordinate 1,282, forward strand.
CTCAATGGTATTGAGCCCGATACCACCCTGCCAAGGGAATCCGTTACAGTTACACTTGCGGTACCCGTTGCACCATAAGTGCCCGGCGCTGTTATTGTTACAACAGATGTATTCCCGCCAGTAGATATTGTCCAACCATTGGATACTGTCCAACTATAGGTGATCGTAAGTCCCTGAGATGATTGAACCATTACATTCGCTATAACGCTTGCACCCGGACTCACAGGCAATCCCCATGCAGTAAGACTTTGGATCGCAGGCAATGGCGGTGGAGAAACAGTTTGAACATCTGCTTGACAGATAGCCAAACCGCCCTGTGTATCTGTAACATTAACAGATAACACTCCGGGTGTAGAATAAGTATCAGGAGATGTAACGTATACCACCGAGGAGTGGGTGCCACTTGTTATTGTCCATCCGCCTGATGCTGTCCATGAGTAATTGGGTCCAAGCCCCTTTGGACTGTATGCAGAAACAACGGCAGTAAAGATGGTGCCGGTCAAAACCAAATCCCCTTGTATTGCAGGAATACCAGGTTGATAATACACGGTTATCCCATTGATAATAGGCACACCGGAAAGTGTACTTAATGAAACCGTATCAACCGTGGACAGGCCATTGGTATCACTTACCATGATGGTTGCTGTGCCGGTTGCACCGTAAGTAGCTGGTGCGATGATTGTTGCAACTGCAGAATTACCGCCGTTTGCTATTGTCCACCCGCTCGATACTGTCCATGTGAAGGTAAGACCCAGCCCCATGGGGCTGTATGCATTAACCGTAGTAATTACATTTGCACCGGGGGGTGCCGGAACTCCGGTGGCATTTACACTCTGTATGACAGGTGCAGCAGTCATGGTACTCAATGCAATCTTCCATGTCACAGAACCGCCCTGCGTGTCTGTTACCGTGATTGTCGCTGTGCCGGTTGCACCATACGCGTCCGGTGCCACTATCGTTACAACAGAGGTATTGCCACCCTGCAGTATTGTCCAACCTGATGTGGATGTCCATGTATAGGTAAGCGCAAGTCCCTGGGGACTTTTTGCCAGTATAGCTATTACTAGATTTGCGCCTGGTATTGCCGGAAGTTTACCTGAATTTAGATAATATTCGGAGATAAGAGGGTTAGCACCGGCAAGACTCTTTGTAAGCGTGATTAATGCCGCTGTGCCTACTGCCGACCTGGCATGTGCGTCAGTAATTGTTACGGTTGCTGTACCTGCTGTTCCATAGGTATTGGGCGCTGTTATTGTTGCTGTTGGCGTATTACCCCCGTTCGATACTGTCCAACCCGCAGAAACCGTCCAGGTGTATGTCAATGCAAGCCCGTCGGAGCTCTGTGCACTGACCATTGCTGTAACACTGCTGTCAGGCTGTGCAGGCAGACCCTGAACGGCCATACTCTGAATTACTGGCATAACCACACCACTTGCTCCGTTTGTGCCGTTCTTACCTGCACAACCTGCTACTATAAAAATGGCTGCTACACCAATGATTATAAATTTGAAAATCCATTTTTGTCTGTTATTCATTTTATCCTCCATTTTGTTTTTACTTTTTTATTTCTTTGGATGCTGAAATGCATTCTCTATGGCGAGATTACTTCTACGCCGGAGGCGTATCGCAATGACACACCCTGTCCCTCTTTTTAGAGGGAAAATGGAATTTTATTTCGGGGGAATAAAGATGTCGGAAAGTTTGTTTGAAGTTACTTTAGATTGTTGAATTGAATCAATGCTAACGCAGTTTAAGATCAAAGAGGATGACCCCGGGGATGCAATGGCTGAACCCGAGGTATATGTTTTTTGTGTATGGTGAAAAGAAGAAACACACCCGACCCAATCCCCGCTTGGGTACCCCGCCCCTCTTATTAGAGAAGAATTTAAATGGATTCCTGCTTTCGCAGGAATAACGGAAAAGTGCGGGGAATAAAGGTCTGTGCTTTCGCAATCAGACGAAACAACGAGGATCGCTGCAAGAGACAGAGAAAAATCAATTGCCGAGGCAAAACCTTTCGTATTCGATGTCAGCGCAAAAATGAGAAATACCCATAAAACCTTTATCATCTTTTTCTTCATAATAATTATGTTATTATACGCCATTATCACTCTACCCTTTTCAAATGTCCACTAGCCAACTGGTTAAACTGGTTTTTATAATATATTGAAATATAATAACATTCAGGCTTATGGTTTTTTAGAATTTGCAAATTGAAACAGAATATGATTCTTCCATAGCTATATTATTTAAGAATAAACCCGCTCCTGCTTATCTTTATCTTCTTTCTTTAAGATTCCAACTCCTTAAATTCTTTATCAGGAATGCTGATGGCAAATTTCATTGATCCGCTCATTTACATCACCTCGGTATAATTATGTACATATCATAGATAGTGCAATGGTTCATCGTTCAAAACACACCGTTCTCAACCTCATTAATCCTGTTTATAAACTCCATCCTATTTGAAACATAAAAGGTGCGGTAGAGGTGCGATAGGTGGTATTTCACGTTGCAAGTTTTTAGGTTGCATAGCCGTGCTATCTCGTCGTTATTAAAACCCTTGCTGAGATACGTAATTATCTTAAATTGATCTAAAGAAATCTTGTATTCGGATTGCAGCGCTTTGAATAAATCGATCTTTCTCAGCCGCTTTTTATTCAGGATTAAAAGATAAAACTTATCTTTACCGGATCTGAATACCTTTATAACAAGAAAAAACTTTGAGTCTGTTTTGGACTCAATCCTGACAACCACCCTCTTTCTGTTACCAAGGCTGCTTATGTACTTTGATAATTCAGAAGGCTGAGCTGTTCCAAAACATACCTGTGCAAGTCTTTCGAATTTGCGGTTCGCAAACATAATTTTAAGAGAGCTGTCTACAAGAGCGACCCCCTGCTCAAGATGCTCAAGAATTTTACGAATCGGCATTTCTTTTTTCCTTTCTTAGTTCTTACCTTTATCTATCTCATTGGAGTGGAATTGAGTATGCAAATAACTATCTCTTGCAGTGGATGCAAGAGATAGCGTATTGACTGCAAGTACAAAGATGAGAAAAACCCCTACAATTTTCATCACCTTCACTTTCATAATAAAGGAAAAATCCACTTACATGTATACCAGTAACAGAACAATAATTTATTTGTCAAGGGTTTGCAGGTATTTGAGCTTATATAAAATTCAGTTTTTGATTAGTTTTTAACCGATTTGTTTTATTTGACAGAAAAACTTTTTTAAAATATTTATTCAGAAACTGTATCTTTGGTTAAAGTAGTTTTGTAAAAAAGGAGACATATATGGATATTGTGAAAGGTTTTCCGTCGCAGCGTGCATCCAGGGACTTTTTTTTTAGATCGTACTTATGTTTCGCGCAAATGGCTGGGGTACCCCACAGGCCGCAACAATTGTTGGTGCACAACTTGTTTTCCCCGGCAGGTATAATGCCGATAATGCTGATCCACTCGTAAAAAAAATAATAAGAGAAGAATATAAAGATACCTATAAATCCGAATAATAAGGAGATAGCATGTTAAATATTTATTTAGATCAAAAGAAAAAAAATTTGATTAACGAGGTAAAAGACTTTGTAAAATCCGTACCGAAAAAACTTTTAATGGATATGGATGATAACAAGGTAACTTATCCTGCAGAATTTTTACACGAAGCCGCGAAAAGAAGGCTTCTGGGCTTAAGATTCTCACCCGAATGGGGCGGCAGAGGCCTAAAATGGGAAGATGAAATAATAGCACTTGAAGAGATTGGAGTTCTCAGCTCGTCTCTTGGATGCCTGTACTCTCTTGTGAGTATTGTAGGTGAAGCAATATCTGTATTCGGAAGCGATGAGCAAAGAAAAAAATATCTTAAACCCATTATTGATGGAAAAATATTCTGTGCAGAGGCACTCACAGAACCGCGCGGTGGTTCAGATTTCTTTGGTGCCTCTACAACAGCAAGAAAAGAAGGAAATCACTACATCCTCAATGGACAGAAACGTTTTGTGGTCGGTGCAGAAGGTGCCGATGTGTTTCTGGTTTACGCAAAAACGGACCCAAACGCAAAGCCTCAGAATTCATTAAGCGTTTTCATAGTAGAACGTGACATGGGGGTCGAGGTAAAACATGTTTATGGATTACTCGGGACAAGGGGGGGCGGAGCAGGCAGAATACTTTTTAAAGATGTAAAGGTGCCTTCTGAAAATATTGTGGGAGTTGAGAATGCCGGCGGTCTTATCTTTAATCAGATGATGATACCGGAAAGGATGACAACGTCGGCAGCAGCAATTGGCGGGGCTAGAGAGGTTTTAAAATTAGCCGCAAGATACTCTGACAGGCGGAAGGCCTTCGGGAAAAAGATAAGGGCATTTGAAGGAGTCAGCTTTAAGGTCGCAGACAGCATTATGGAACTCGATGCCGCATCAGCACTCGTTCATGCTACTGCAAAGGCTGTTGATGCGGAAGGAAGCACGGGTACGACAAGACGGCTCGTATCTGAAGCAAAACGATACGCAACAGAGATGCAATGGCGTATTGTAAATAATGCAATGCAAATACTCGGCGGTATTGGATATACAAATATCTTTCCTATCGAAAAGGCATTAAGAGATGCAAGACTTTTAATGATATGGACAGGGACAAACGAGATAATGAATCTGATCATCCAGCATGAGTACTATACAGAGATACTTGGTGAACAGCCATCAACAAGGGATATAGAGGCGGATGCGCCGGAATCCGATAAAGATGATGAGAAGATATACGAGTAAATGTACTGCTTAAAATGCAGTAACATCGCCGTTTCACAAGCGAAAGCCATCAGCTCAGTACAGGGTTACCGGTATTACAACAATAGACATTGGACTTGCAAAATAAGTTTTATCGTTGACAGGCTATAATTCATGCTGTTAGATACATAACTTAAATGGATACAGCAAGTTTAAAAGAATTTATTTTATTAATACCGGTGATCCTGTTTTCACTGATGATACATGAGATATGTCATGGATTGGTTGCCGATAAATTGGGTGATCCGACTGCAAGACTGACAGGCAGGCTTACATTTAATCCCCTCGCACACCTTGACCCCATTGGTACACTGATGCTCTTCATAGCACATTTCGGATGGGCAAAACCCGTTATGGTAAACCCGTACAACCTGAGAAACCCAAAAAAAGACATGATATGGATATCACTTGCAGGGCCCGGAGCTAACTTTTCTCTTGCCATTATGGCCGGCATAATCATACGATTCACCTTAAACTACAGCCTTAACAGTATGAATAATGTAGTCGTATCATCCTTGTTTGTAATGCTCATTCTGTTCCTTCAAATAAACCTTGCACTTGGTATATTCAATCTTATACCCATTCCCCCGCTTGATGGATCAAAGGTGCTGTTTGGCTTATTACCTACCGAGAGCGAACATAAATTTTACTGGCTTGAAAAATACGGAATGGTCATACTATTGATTTTATTTGTGCTTGACAGCTTTACACCAATAAAGATACTTTCAATAATCTTATGGCTGCCTGCGAATATGCTTTCCTATTTATTCTCCGGCTATTCTCTATTTCATTTACTTGGTGTATTAAATTTATTGCTTGGTTAGGGGTGAAGATGGAAAGGGTATTAAGCGGATTACGTCCAACCGGTAAGATTCATCTTGGACACTATTTTGGAGTCCTTACGAATTTTAAAAAGCTTCAGGAAGAATTTGAATGCTATTTCTTTGTAGCAGACATACATGCGTTAACAACAAATTATTCAAAAACAAAAGAGATCGGCAATGATGTTATCCAGATGCTTGCCGATTGGCTTGCCGTCGGTATAGATCCCGATAAAGCGACGATTTTTATTCAGTCCGCCATAAGCGAACATGCGGAGCTCCATACAATGCTTTCTATGATCACCCCGCTCGGCTGGCTTGAAAGGGTACCAAGTTATAAAGAAAAAATCGATGAAGAAAAAGAAACGGACCTGCATACTTACGGATTTCTCGGCTATCCTGTTCTTATGGCATCCGATATCCTGATCTACAAGGCTCATAAAGTACCGATAGGCGCTGATCAGATACCCCATCTTGAATTGACAAGAGAGATCTCAAGAAGGTTTAATCATCTTTACAAAGAAATTTTTCCTGAGCCGCAGCCGCTCCTTACGATATCACCCAAAGTACCGGGACTTGACAACAGAAAGATGAGCAAAAGCTATGATAATTCCATCTACCTTTCGGATCCGCCGGACATTGTAACAGATAAGATCCTTCATCACATGGTAACAGATCCTCAGAGGATCCGCAGAACGGATAAGGGTAATCCCGACGTATGCCCTGTATACGATCTTCACAAACTGCTCACACCTAAGGATAAACTTGAATATATAGACACGGGCTGTAGATCGGCGGATATCGGATGTATTGGATGCAAAAAGATTGTTATTGAAGAAATCAACGCGCTGCTTGCTCCTATAAGAGAAAAGCGGGAGCAGCTCTTGCAGCACCCAAATCTATTAAAAGATATTGTTGAACACGGAAATAATAAAGCTAAAACGTTTGCTTCTCAGACATTAAAAGAAGTAAAAGAGGCAATAGGACTAAACTATGAATTTGGCCCTTCAAGATTATAGAGTCAATATTGAAGTTTTTGAAGGCCCTCTCGATCTCCTCCTGTTTTTAATCAGGAAGAATGAGCTTGATATATACGACATACCCATATCTTTCATAACTGAACAGTATCTTGCCTACATAGATATGATGCAGGAATTGGATGTTGAACTTGTATCCGAATTTCTTGTAATAGCAGCAACACTATTAGAAATAAAAGCGAGAATGCTGATACCGACACAAGATGAGGATGAAAAGAATCCTGATGATCAAAGGCAGGAGCTTATAAATAGATTGCTCGAACATCAGCTTTTCAAAGATGCTGCCATAAGACTCAACGATGTGACAATGCTTTACAGAGATGCTTTTCCGAAAGGTATAAATGAAGAGATCGTACCTGACGATGTGCCTCTTAACATAGAAGCGGATATATACGATTTATTTGTTGCATACAGATCACTCATTGACAGGGCACCAAAAGAACAGATAGCATATATGACCGTAGAAAAGGTAAATGTCGCACAGAGGATCAATGATATTATTGAATTTATGACACTTGCCAAAAGTGCAACAATAGAATCGCTGCTGCCTGAGGATTTTACAAGAATGGATTTAATAATAACGATACTTGCAATACTTGAACTGCTGAGGTTGAGAATATTAAGATGTGAACAAAAAGAACCATTTGGATCGGTATGGGTGTATATAACTTCTTAAAAGAGGGATTATGAATAAAGAAAGGATCATCGGTATAATCGAGGCACTTATATTTGCTTCTAACAAGCCACTCAAAATAAAATATGTCGAACAGGTGTTATCTATTATAGCTATCAAAGGGCTTAAAGTTGATGAACTTATTCAGGAACTAAAGAAAAAATATGATGATGAGTCAAGCGGCATAGAGCTTGTTTTTGTAGCCGATGGATGGCAGTTCAGGACAAAACCATCATTGAGTGAATGGGTTAAAAAACTCACTATCGTAAAGCCCTCAAAACTTTCAACCCCGGCACTCGAGACACTTGCTATTGTATCATACCGTCAACCGGTAACAAGAGCAGAGATTGAATATATAAGAGGAGTGGACAGTGGTGGTGTTGTAAAAACACTGCTTGAAAGAGGGCTTATAAAGATTGTTGGTAAAAAGGAACTGCCGGGCAGACCCATGGTTTATGGGACAACACAGGAATTCCTTGAGGTTTTTGGGTTAAAAGACCTGTCCGAGCTGCCAAACCTTGAAGATCTCAAACAGATAAACTCACGGGAACAGGAACTCGAAAAAAAACAGGAAATACTTCCGCTATCCATGAACGAAAATACGGAAAAAGAATAGCAAAAGCTGTGAAGAGAGTAAAATGACGCGGTCTATCGTGTCATTCCCGTGCAAAACTGGAATGACAAAGAAGGGAAATAATGACTTTATGTCAGTATATAACAAAAAATTATCGTGGATTGTAAAACATTTGTAGAGGACATGCAATACTCATGCATTGCTGGGATAGACGAGGTCGGCAGGGGGCCTCTTGCAGGTCCTGTTGTTGCATGTGCTGTTGTAATACCAGATCACTTTGAATGCAAATTGATAAAGGACTCAAAACTTCTCAGCTCAAAACAAAGGCTTGAGGCTTATGAATGCCTGCGCAGGCACGCCATATCATACGGTATAGGTATTGTTTACGAGCAAGACATCGACAGATTCAATATCAGAAATGCAACAAGGCTGGCAATGGAAAAGGCATTGGCGCTGCTAAATTACACTGTTAAGATTGTGCTGATTGACGGCGATATGAAGATCGATACAGACATACCCCAAAAAACAATTATATCCGGTGACAGGCTATGCTTGAGTATCTCCGCGGCATCCATTATTGCGAAGGTATACAGAGACAGCTTGATGGCAGGCTATGCAAAAAAGTATCCGCAATACAATTTTCTTAAAAATAAAGGCTACGGCACAAAGGAACACGTTAAAGCCATTGTTGAAAACGGGCCATGTCCTATACACAGAAAAACATTCCTTATAAAGCTCATTGAGCATCAAAACCAGCTAAACCTGCCGATCAACACCGGTGATGTTATTTAACCCAAAAAATGTAATGTTGATTACAAAATTGTAATGATACTGTAATGATATTGTCGGTGTTTAGACATTATACTCTGTATTATGACAAAGGTATTAGGATTACACAGTACGAGATTATCATACAAGGATATTTATGATGTTTAAAAAAATAGTACACTTTTCTCTTACGCATAAATTCCTTATTCTATTAATTGTTTTATTGTTGGTCACTGGCGGTATATTCACCTATAGCCGGCTTGATAGAACATTACTCCCCGATCTCAACTCACCTATATTCAAGATATTCATCTCCGATCCAGGACTGCCGTCCGAGTATGTCGAAAGGGAAATCACGTTCCCGGTTGAACAGGCAACAAGGGGCATACTCGGGGTTGAAAAAGTATGGTCAAAATCCAAGATAGGGCTGTCCGTTGTTATCGTAAAGTTTGTCTGGGGGACAAATTATTTCCAGGCACTTGAACTGCTGTCACAGCGTATATCCGCTATTGCACCTGCCTTACCTCCGGAGATAAATCCACCGGTCATATCAAACGCCGCCGACAGAATGTCGGAGGTCATACAGTATTATCTTACCGGCGATGTTAATTCCAAGGAATTAAGGGCTATCGCAGAGTATGATGTCAAATATCAGCTCGAGATGATCCCCGGCATATACGACATTACGAATATCGGAGGTGAGGTTGCACAATACCAGATTCTTGTAAATATGAACCGCCTTAAGTCTTATGATATCGGAATTAATAGTGTTGTGCGTGCGGTTAGAGATAACAATGTGATCTTTACCGGAGGATATCTATTTAAAGGTCCGGTTGCCTATTCAATAAGAGGTAACGGCCTGATAAAAAACTTCAACGCTCTTTCACATATCGTTGTTGCAACACGCAAAAATATACCTGTTTATCTCGGCGATGTTTCAGTGCTTCATATAGGACATCATATAAGGCAGGGTAATGCCATAGTTGACGACAAGCATGCTGTACTCGGAACGGTTGTTAAACAGTATGGATTAAATGCCATGCCCATTATTAAATCTATCAAGGACAGGCTCAATACCATTAAGAAATCCATGCCGGAAGGTGTAACTCTGCATACGTATAACGATCAATCCACGCTTATCAATGCATCAATAACAAATCTTAGGGATGCCATTATAATAGGCACAGTTGCCGTTATTGTTATAATCTTTCTGATCATGGCCGATATTTACACCACAATGGTTATAGCCATTATTATCCCGATATCCATTATCATAACATTTATATTTATGAAGCTTTTTAACTACAGCCTTAATGTCATGAGCCTTGGGGGCCTTGTTGTAGGCCTTGGTATAATGATAGATGCCGCCATCATAGATACGGAGAATATCTTCAGACACCTAAAGATGAAGCCCGATGACCCCATTGCTGCAACACTTGAAGGCTCTATTGAGGTAAGAAGGCCTGTTGTATATTCTACCATTATCATCATCGCTGTGTTCCTGCCGCTTTATACACTCCCCGGCTTTACAGGTGCTATATTTAAGGATTTCAGTTTTACCGTTGTAACATCCATTCTTATAGGATTTGTTCTCTCGCTTACATTAACGCCGGTGCTTGCTTACATGATCATGAAAGGCAGAATAAATAAAGTAAAGAGCGAAAGTCTTGTGGAACGGACCATTTTAAAGATTTATAAGCCGTCACTTGATTTTTCATTAAAACACCCTGTTTATATTATCGGTATTATGCTATCCTCGCTGATCCTTGTCATAGCATCATCAGGGTTTATAAAAACAGGCTTTCTTCCATCCATAGATGAGGGGGCAATACTTGTAAAGGTACACATGCCTCCGGGTACAGCATTATCGGAAACAACAAAAAGAGCCATAGAGATCTCCAATATCTTAAAACATGCGCCCGATGTTAAAGATGTTATTGCCCACATGGGCAGACCTGAGAATGCACCGAAGGATGAAGGCGTAAGAAAATCCGGAATATTTTTAAAACTTGTTCCATGGTCAAAGAGGAAATACACAATTGCACAAATCGACAACTGGATCCGTATACACGTGCCCTCTACAAAGGATGTACCTATTATCCTTACAACACCGCTTACGGAGCGGCTTCAGGAAGCACTGTCCGGCATAGCTGTCGGCGGCTCTCTCGCAATAAAGATATTCGGCAACGATCAAAATGTTCTAAACGAGAATGGAGCAAGGCTTTACACAATGCTTTCAAGGATCAAAGGTATCAAAGATCTGTACATAGAGCAGACAAAAAGTGCACCCGGTATATCCATAGAGATCAACAGGTCAAAGCTCGGTATATACGGCATAACGCCGAAACAGGCAGGTGCTGACATTCAAACAGCGCTTGCAGGCAGGGTTGCTACAATCTACAGGCGGGGCATCAGGCAGTATGATATATTTGTACGCGCCATGCCGGAATTCAGAGACAGTCTAAAGAGCATTTCAACACTTTTGATTGATGAAGGCAATGATAAAAAGATACCGCTTTCCTATGTTGCGGATGTAAGGTATCAGACAACTCCATTCATTGTAAGAAGAGAGAACATGGAAAGGGTACTTGAGCTTTCCTGCAACATATCGGGGAGATCAACCGGTGCAGTGATAAACGATATAAACGGGGCGATAAAAATGCTTAACCTGCCGCCGGGATACTCCGTCGCACTTGGAGGAGAGTATAGGACCCAGCACGATATGGTAAAAAGAATTTTGTTGATCATGGGAGTTATTGCTGCCCTGATATTTATTATTCTTTATATCGCATTTGATTCATTGGCCATTGCAGGGCTTGTGCTTGTGTTTATACCATTTTCACTCATCGGCGGAGTGCTTGCGCTGATTATAACGCATACAAGCCTTAACATATCATCCGTTATAGGTTTTCTTGCGCACTTTGGGCTATCCGTACAGAAAGCAATACTGCTTGTTGAATATATTCTTTACAATAAGGCCTCGGGAATGGGTGACGTTGAATCGGCGAGGCATGCAGGACTTACAAGGATGAGGCCTGTGTTAATGACGGCATTAAGTGCATCCGTTGCTGTTCTGCCTCTTGCACTTGGAGTAGGTACCGGGGCCGAAATCGATAAACCGATGGCGGTTGTACTTATAGGAGGTCTTATCACATCAACGATCTTCACGCTGATAGCACTCCCTGGGATCTATACTTTAATAGATAAATACAGGAGTAAAAACGAGTAATAACCGTTTATATAATGATAGATTCCTTAACCAAAAAAATACAATATGAAGTCTGTTTGCACGTTGAAAAATGTGTCGTTAAGAATAAATTTGATTTTTTCTTACATTAACTGATATAGTCTTTAGATGAATTCCGATACCCAATATTATAATAAAGAGAGGCTGTTTTTTGATACAGCCAGTTTATCGTTTTTTAGTGAATCAAAATCGTTTCCGGAAAAATTATTCAATCGTTTTTATAGAGAGTCTTTTGATAAGGCCATTGATTATATACCCGAATCAGCCGTACTGCAAAAAACAATCTTAGAGATTGGCTGTAACATATCAAGATACCTTTATTATTTTAAAATGATCGGAACACAAACCGCCATTGGATGCGATCTGTCATTAGGCGTTTTAAAAAAGGCTTTACTCCCACATCATAACTTCGTAAAAAACATTGATGTCCCTCCAAGCAAGATACACCTTATTCAGGCTCTTGCAGAGGAGACACCAATAAAAGCCGATGCAATAGATACACTCTTTTGTTTTAGATCTCTGCACCATTTTCTCCACAAGGATTTATTCATCCGGCAGAGTTATCATGCTTTAAAAGATAATGGCTTAATCATACTGGTAGATCCAAACGGTAATAACCTATTAAGGCTGCTCGCTAATAAAGTTGGTAAATATTTTAATTATCTTACAGAAGGCGAAAATGCTTGTAAACCAAAAGAACTTATAAATGATTTAATAAAAAATAACTTTGAGGTTATGAGTATAAAATACTATAATGTTTTTTCAGAGCCGGTTGTACATCTTGGCGAATTATCAAAGAGCCATTCAAAGATTCTTTATATGTTTTTTTCAGCCTTACTAATCGTCACCAATGCTATCGACGTACTGCTTAATCCTATTGTAAACAGATTCTTCCCAAGACTCGGCTGGTCATTTGTCCTCATTGCCAGAAAACATAAACTTTAAACATAAAATGCTGTTCATTGATTTTTGTTTATTTATGCAATAAATTGATGTTAATAAATTTGTTAGTGATTTTTAAATAATGCAATGAAAGAAAAACTTTTAAAATTGTATTCTGTATGGGGTGTTATTCGTACTGCTGTAGACAATAGGCAGACTGAAATTACTGACAACTCGATATTGATTTATAATAAGATAGCGAGGTTCTTTATTGTCCACTTTAAGCCCTCCGCTGTCCAAAAAGGCATTGATGCGAGAGAAGGACAATGTAACCAGTGCGGCGTATGTTGCAATATCTTTTTTCACTGTCCATTCCTTAAAAAGGATGAAACTCATACCGTATGCAGTATCTATAAGATGCGGCCGCTTCAATGCAAAGCATTTCCTTTTCGTGAACAGGATATTAAGGATATTAACTATCAATGTACTTTTAAATTTCCCAATGAAATAAGGTAAGCCGCTACCGGTCCGATATGACATTTATTGCATTTTCGTATTTAATTGCTCTGCGGTAATGATGTCGGTGTAATGGGTATATCGCTGGATTGTGGGATGACAGGAAGGATATTTCCCTGCTCTCCCCTGCCCTTCCATATTTGTTCCGTACTATTTACCCTAAGCACCTTTTCAATGACCTGATCCACGCGTTCAACAAACATGATTTTTATAGACTTTTTAATAATTTCCGGTATCTCAACAATATCTTTTTCATTATCCAGAGGTATCAGGACCTCCTTGATCTGCGCTCTCATAGCTGCCATGAGTTTTTCCTTTAAACCGCCTATAGGAAGTACCCTGCCCCTTAATGTAATCTCGCCTGTCATCGCGATATCCCTTTTAACGGGTATCTTTGTCAATGCTGACACCAGAGATGATGCAATTGTAATACCTGCGGATGGCCCGTCCTTTGGGATAGCACCCTCAGGCACATGTATGTGAACATCCACCTTCTTATAAAAGTCTTTCTCTATACCAAGTAACTCCGATATCGTTCTTACATAGGTTATTGCAGCCATTGCGGATTCCTTCATTATATCGCCGAGCTTACCCGTAACCAATAATTTACCCTTACCTGGGATAATAGCAGTTTCTATTACAAGTATATCTCCGCCCGCCTCTGTCCATGCAAGGCCGGTAGCAACACCTACAAGATCCTTCTCTTCAAGCTCGCTTCTTTTATACTTGGGAATACCAAGATAGTGCTCTAAACTTTTACTTTTGATAAGAACCTTTCGTTCCAGTTTATTTGTTTCAAGATTATGTTTAACGACACGGCGGGTGATGGTAGCTATTTCTCTTTCAAGATTCCTTACACCGGCTTCCCTTGTATAATCTATTATGATTCTTCTGATTGCATCCTTTGTAAAAACAAGCTGTCCCGATTTTAAACCATTAACCTTAAGTTGTTTTTCTATGAGAAATTGTTTGGCTATATTATTTTTTTCCACTTCGATGTAGCCTGGTAATCTTATAATCTCAAGACGATCAAGTAGTGCCGACGGTATACCTGCAGCAGTATTGGCAGTAGCTATAAACATAACCTTTGACAGATCATAATCAAGATCGAGGTAATGATCTATAAAAGCGTGATTTTGCTCCGGATCAAGTACCTCAAGAAGTGCCGCAGATGGATCACCTCTGAAGTCCATGCTCATCTTGTCAATCTCATCTAACAAAAACACCGGGTTTGATGAGCCGGCTTTCCTCATAGATTGGATTAACTTGCCGGGTAATGCACTCACATAGGTGCGTCTATGTCCGCGTATCTCCGCTTCATCCCTTACACCACCAAGGGACTGTCTCACAAAGTTCCTTCCTGTTGCTTCTGCAATGGATTTGGCAAGTGATGTTTTCCCAACTCCTGGAGGACCTACAAAACATAATATGGGACCTTTTGCCCCGGGAGCAACGGCCTTTACCGAAAGATATTCCAGTATCCTTTCCTTAACCTGCTGAAGTCCGTAGTGATCCCTGTTAAGAATCTTTCTTGCCTCGTTGATGTCCTTCTTTTCTTCCATAAATTCCGACCACGGTATGGATAGTATCCATTCCAAATAGCTCCTGACAACAGCGGCTTCCGCACTCATGGGGGACATCATCTTTAATTTTTTTAACTCGCTTTTACATCGTTTCCCTGCTTCTTCTGAAAGCTTTTTCTTTTTTATTCTATCCTCAAGTTCTTTTATCTCCGTCTTGAATTCATCTTTATCACCAAGCTCTTTTTGAATCGCTCTCATCTGTTCATTGAGGTAATACTCTTTTTGTGCCTTTTCCGTTTGTTTTTTAACCTGGGCTTTTATTCTTTTCTCTACACCAATAATCTCTGCCTCTGCATAAAGTTTCTCAAGCAAACGTGTCATAGCCTTTTCAAGGTTTGTGGTCTCAAGCAAAGACTGCATTTCATCAGATTTCATTTTAATACTGCCCGATATTGTATTTGAAAGAATCTCAGGGTTTTCTATTGATGCTATATACGCCACAACTTCCGGGGTTATAGTGTTTGTCAATTTAGAATATTCAGTAAAAGCCAAAATCAGTTCTCTTTTTAAAGCCTCAACCTCTACTGGATTTTCAATAATTGTTTCCGGGACTTCAACATCAACCTCTGCATAGTTTTCATTCTCCCTGTACGCTATGAGCTTTGCGCGTTTTACACCTTTTACAAGTAATTTTATATTATCACTTTCTACGATATGATGTTCTATAGACGACAATGTGCCGATTATTTTCAGATCAATTTCCTGAGGATTCTCAACCTTTGGATCGATCTGTATTGTTGTAAATAAATAGGCATTGTTTTTAATAGCTTCTTTAACCGCATTTACAGATTTTTGCCTGCCGACTATCAAAGGCATCGTTTGATATGGAAAGATAACAATGTCCCTTAAAGGCAATAGAGTAACCGTATATTTCTCAGATGTCATTACTGATTCCCTCCCCCTGCTTCCAATTTTTTTTCATAAGCTAACAACGGTTCTCTTCTGTGTGTTACAACATCTTCATTTATGATACATTCTTTCACATCCACGTGGGATGGAATTTCATACATGACATCAAGCATTACATTTTCCATTATAGACCGTAATCCCCTTGCGCCGGATCTCCTCTTTATTGCTTCTCTGGCAATTAAAACAAGGGCATCGTGTGTAAACATGAGCTTTACACCTTCCATGGCAAAAAGCTTTTGATACTGTTTGATAAGTGCGTTTCTTGGTTTTGTCAGAATATCTACAAGCATACCTTCCGTAAGTTCTTCCATTGGTGCCTGTACAGGCAGCCTGCCGACAAGCTCGGGTATTATGCCGTACTTTATCAGGTCTTCCGGTTCTGCAAGCGTAAGCAGTTCCGATAAAGTCTTGCCCCTTGTCCCGCTTAGATCAGCTCCAAAACCCATTGATTTGACACCTATACGTTTGGATATAATCTTTTCTATACCGTCAAATGTACCTCCGCATATAAACAGGATATTGGTTGTGTCAACATGAAAATAATCCTGCTCAGGGTGTTTTCTTCCACCCTTGGGCGGAACATGTGCAATAGTCCCTTCTACGAGTTTTAATAATGCCTGCTGTACCCCTTCGCCGGAAACATCCCTTGTTATGGATGGACTGTCAGATTTACGGGACAGCTTATCTATCTCGTCAATATACACTATACCCCTTTGTGCCCT
Source organism: Deltaproteobacteria bacterium (assembly GCA_023382265.1). Taxonomy (NCBI): domain Bacteria; kingdom Pseudomonadati; phylum Myxococcota; class Myxococcia; species Deltaproteobacteria bacterium. The sequence continues at coordinate 17,794 of JAMCPX010000062.1, forward strand.
TTCTATATCATAATGCGCATTTTGTATAAGACTTAGGACAATATTTTCTACATCTTCGCCTACGTAGCCTGCCTCTGTAAGAGTCGTTGCGTCTGCTATTGTAAAGGGAACATCAAGGAACCTGGCAAGCGTTTGTGCCAGCAAAGTCTTACCGGTACCTGTAGGGCCCAGAAGCAATATGTTGCTCTTCTGTATCTCAACATCATCGGCCTTTAAATGTGAATCTATCCTCTTGTAGTGATTGTGGACTGCTACCGATAATATTTTTTTAGCCTGCTCCTGTCCTATTACATACTTATCAAGGAATGCATTAATCTCGTTGGGCTTTGGGGTAGTTTTTTTTGTACCAAACGACTCCTGCTGGGATTCGTAGTCCTCTATTATGATCTCGTTACATAGATCCACACACTCGTTACAGATAAAGGCATTGGGACCAGCTATGAGTTTTTTTACCTCTCTCTGGTTTTTGCCGCAGAAAGAACATCTTAATGTCCCATCATCTTTTTTTGTAGACAAACTTATAACCTCCTATATCTTTATTTCAGCTCTCTTGGCTACCACGGTATCTATTATACCATAAGATATCGCTTCTTCGCCACTCATAAAAAAATCTCTCTCCGTATCCGCTTCTATCTTATCTATGGATTGACCGGTATGCGAGCTTAATATCGAATTTATCTCGGAACGTAATTTTAGTATCTCTTTCGCGTGTATATCGATCTCCGATGCCTTGCCCTGCAATCCGCCGGAAGGCTGGTGAATCATGACCCTCGCGTGAGGTAATGCAAACCTTTTACCTTTTACGCCTGCTGCGAGAAGTACAGCACCCATACTTGCTGCCTGACCAATGCACATCGTGGTTATGTTCGGTTTGATGTACTGGATCGTATCATATATGGCAAGACCGGCTGTAACTACTCCGCCAGGTGAATTGATATAAATAGATATGTCTTTTTCGGGATCCTCTGCCTCAAGGAAAAGTAATTGTGCAATAACAAGGTTGGCAAGCTCATCATCTATAGGTGCACCTATGAATATGATCCTCTCCTTTAGCAGCCTCGAGTATATATCATAAGCCCTCTCGCCTTTTGAAGTCTGTTCTATCACCATTGGTATAAGCATCGTCTAATCCGCCTCTCTTATATAATTTATCATAACCATTTAAACTATTTTTATACTAACCTATTATCAATCCTTTATTGCAGTATCCAATACTGCTGTATATTATAATAATCAATAAACAACACTTAGTCAATTACAGAATGCGGCTTTGATCTTATTGGCATTTTTTTGCATGGGCAATTGATGAATTACCATTGCAAAAGAGGAATTAAGATTGAAGCGAATGAATGAGCCGGTTTCTATTGCTTAAAATTCAGTGTGAGCAAGGTATGGGTCTTCATTGACAATATAGATTTTTAATGGATATTAAGACCTTTATGGCAAATATACTTGAGATAAGAGATCTCACAGTTTCGTATGCAAGCAATGATGCCGTGCATAAGGCACTCGATCATATATCTTTCTCAATTCCGGATAATGAGAGCATAGGTATTGTAGGCGAGAGCGGGAGCGGTAAGACAACCCTCGGCACATCTATTCTGAAATTATTGTCTTCAAATGCAGAGTATGATGCAGGAGAGATTATCTTTAACAATAAAAACCTGCTTACGCTCAATGAAAAGTCATTAAGAAAGATAAGAGGCAAAGACATATCCATCGTATTCCAAGATCCTCTTGCTTCACTTGATCCTCTTTTTACAATAGGTTATCAAGTTGCAGAGACAATAAAGGCTCATGACTCCGGCATTAAGAAACAGGATATTGAGCATAAAATCATTTCTCAATTAAAAGATGTCGGCCTGCCGGAACCCGAAAAGCTCATACATCAGTATCCACACATGTTAAGCGGCGGCATGAGACAGAGGGTTACAATCGCAATAGCACTTGTAAACCATCCCCGCATTCTTATCGCAGACGAGCCCACAACAGCACTCGATGTTACAATACAAGCGCAGATCATTGATCTTCTAAAAGAGGCTAAAAAACGTTATAATCTTACTTTAGTACTTATAACTCATGATCTTGGCATAACCTCTGAACTCGTTGACAGATTGATAGTAATGTATGGTGGTGTGATTGTAGAGCAAGGCGGAGCGGATTCCGTCCTTACGAAGCCAATGCATCCTTATACCCATGCGTTACTACAGGCAGTACCAGATATGAATGATGTTTCAAAAAAAAGGCTTGATGCAATACCCGGTATGGTAAGGGCACATTATGATGATTATACAGGATGCAGGTTTTATGAACGATGTGCCTATCGAACAAATGAATGCCTTGAAAGAGAGCCAGGCATTGATAAATATCCCGATGGCCACAATGTCCGTTGCATACACCCTATTATTATAGGTTAATGTAATGCATAAAGATTTCCATCATACGAGCCGACGTAGATTGTGCCATCCGAACCAATAGCCGGCGCGGCTACAATCGGACCCTGCGATGAAACACCCCACCTGAGTATACCATTATTGAGGTTAATCGCATAAAGGTTTCCATCCACTGACCCAATGTATATTATACCATTTTCACTTATTGCCGGAGAGCCGGCAGAATTTGGTAATCCATATATCCATTTAAGTGTACCATCTGTCGGATTGAGTGCATAAAGGTTATTATCCAATGAGCCTACGCAGATTGTTCCATCATTACCAATTGCCGGCGTGGATATTATTTCATCGCCGGTCTTATACGACCATTTTATACTGCCGTCAGGATTTACCGCATAAATTGTATGGTCATCGGCACCGATATAGATTGTTCCATCAGCCCCTATTGCAGGCGAAGACTCTATAGGTGCAGAGATTTTCGTAATCCATTTAAGTGACCCGTTCGGTCTAATCGCATAAAGATTACCGTTATATGAACCTACATAGATTATGCCGTCAAAACCTATTGCAGGCGAAGATTCTATATAAGCATTGTTACCAAAATCATAATTCCATTCGAGAGTGCCGTCTGTCGGATTGAGTGCATAAAACACACCATTTGATGATCCAAAATAGATTGTTCCATCAGCCCCTATTGCAGGCGAAGAACCGAACTGATATAAAGATTTATGTTGAGAAGCGGTTGTATAACTCCATTCCAGCCCTCCGGATGGATTAAGTGCATAAAGATTGCCATTCATTGCATTCACATAAACTGTTCCATTGCCGTCAATAGCAGGCGATGCATCGATCCAGCTGCGTGTACCTGTTGAATAGCTCCATTTCAGCCCTCCGTTGGAATTAATTGCATAAAGAGTCCCATTCATAGCTCCAATATAAATTGTACCGTCAGCACCAATAACAGGCGATGCATTGATCCAGCTGCCTGTTGTATAGCTCCAGCTAATGGCTCCAAAATTAGTAGAAGTGCTGATAGGGCTTAAACCTGTTGATTGCAGATCCCTGTTAAACCTGGGCCATGCACTATAACTACTTATATTCATAGAAGCTGTGCTTATCGCAATACCTTCATGCCCATCATTTACAATTACCTTTACATTATAATAGCCGGGGATACCGGGCGACTCCCATGCTGCAGTACTGCCTGTCGTGATATAAATTCCACCCACATTCCATAAATAACTTAACGGATCACCATCCGGATCAGTTGCACTGCATGAAAGGCTTGCAGATGTGAAAACAGGCTCAGGTAAAACACTGAGGTTTTGTATATCCTCATCACCCTGATTATACGTGGTAAAAGTTATAGAACCTGTTATAGACATGCCATTTGAATTATACGCCATTACGGTAGCAGTTCCCACCATACCAAATGTACCGGGCGATAATATTATTATGGTAGGCGTATTATTCGGACTCGATATTTGCCAATCAGAAGAGGTTGTCCATGAATAGTTCAATCCGGAGCCTTGCGTATTGTTTGCTATGACTGTTGCTGTAATAGTATCCCCTGGTATTGCCGGGGCGCCAAAGATTTTTATAGCTTCAATAGAAAGAACCGGCACATTTTTAGTGTTGCTCTTACACCCTGCAAAGATGGAGATAAAACTTATACATAAAACCCCTAATAAAAAGATTATCTGCTTCATATAAGACATCATACATTTTTTTTAATTTTAATCAACTGTTTTTGGGTAGTCGCTGCCAATTTTGCCCTGCATAGAAATATGATTATATTATTTATATCGCATGTATCCGGATAATTGAGAGGTGCTGTATGGAGAACCAGGAGATCACAGTTGTAACAGGTGCAAACAAGGGGCTTGGATTGGAGACCTGCCGCCAGTTGAAAGAGTCGGGCATGCATGTCATACTTACGGGCCGGGATGAGGCAAATGTAAGAAAAGCTGCGGACGGGCTGACGGCCGGAGGTGCTGAAGTTTCATGGGCTGTTCTGGACGTTCAGGACACAGCAAGCATATCCAGGTTCGCCGATGAGGTACGGGAAAAGTGGAACGGGATAGATGTACTCGTAAATAATGCTGGTGTGTCTGATTTTGGAAGATTCGACGGGCAGGCCGCAGAACTTACCGTGAATACAAATTTTTTCGGTCCTATGCATGTAACGGACGCGCTCCTGCCGCTTATGCACGGAGGCTCGCGCATTGTCATGGTTTCGAGCGCCATGGGCCAGCTCTCCTGCCTGTCCGGGGATCTGAGACGCAGATTTGAATCACCCGGACTTACCAGGGATGAACTTGTGGAACTCATGCGCAGTTTCCTGCGTTCGGTGAGTGACGGTACATCTGTGCGAAAAGGCTGGCCGTCCTCCGCTTACTCTGTATCAAAAGCAGGGCTCAACATGCTGACACGCATCCTTGCCGCGGAACTCTCTCCGAAAGGTATTATCGTGAATTCGGTACACCCCGGATGGGTGCGTACGGACATGGGCGGCCTGTCGGCCCCGCTCGATGTCAAGGCAGGCGCAAAGAGCATTGTGTGGGCTGCACTGCTCAAGGACGGAAGCCGGAGCGGGGGATTTTTCCATGCCGGCAAACCGATGCAGTGGTGACCTGTGCACGTCGCTCAAGATAGCTGCCAAGTGCACAGACTTACTTTATTTACCATTTTACTTTGCGAAAATGTTCATGAGCGGATCATTATCAGGAGCATCTTGAACCTCTCCGTTGCACTCAAGGCGTGGGGCTGGTTTGCAGGCATTATTATCATGTCCCCTGCCTTTGCAGTGACGGGCTTTCCGGAAATGGAAATATCGGCTTTTCCTTCAAGCATACACACCAGGGCATCGAAGGGAGCGGTATGCTCGCTGAGTTTCTGGCCTTTGTCGAAAGCGAAAAATGTGACAGTACCGGACTTTTTGTCAATTATGGTCCTGCTTACAACCGAGCCTTCCTGGTAGTTTGCAAGCCCCGAAAGCGCGATCGCCTTAGCTGCAAGACTTTCCGAAACAACATCCTTTTTTTCTTGTTCCATGATTACCTCCGATAATGATAAAGTATTTACTGAACCTGAGTTTTTAAAGCAGGGATGAGAATAAATACCCCTTTTTGAACGGGGACTCGCCGCAATCCCCCGCCTATGGCCTGGGTCAAGGCGGGCTATAGAATAAACCAATTCCTTTACGGCCAAGAACCACGCTGTTTACATCGGGTTCTTCAATTTACCTCTAACAAGCAGGGAGGGCTACCCAAGCGGTGCTTGGGTCAGGTATGTAACTCGCCGGCATTTTACCTCGTTCCCTCTTTCGGAGGAGCGCAAAGGGTGTGTAAAATCCCGGGCATTTTACTGCATCAGTACGCGAAGTCATATCTTTATTGACTTAAACTAATAATATCAATATACTTCTGAAGTTTTATCTCCATACTTAATCAGATAAGAATAGACTCGGAAGAGTCTGAAAGGGCCGGAATATGGACAATAAACACGGACAATTATTACTGCCGATAAAGCGTACAGCGATACGAGAGCCCTCTCAAAAGTCCGGCGAACGATTGACTTCAGGCTACGGTATACTGGCATATTGGTAAATCCATTTCCGATCGCCAGAGTAGCGAAGGCTGGGGCAAGTCGATAGTGGATCGGCTGGCAGCAGACCTTCAACAAGAATTCCAAGGTATTGAGGGCTTTTCACCATCTAACATCTGGCGCATGCGGGCGTTTTTTCTGGCATGGACCAAAAAAGTTCTCGCACAGCCTGTGCGAGAATCAGGTGACAGTGGAAAGCTCGCACCGCTTGTACGAGAAATCGACAACAATAAGATACCAAAACTTGTTACAGAAATTCCCTGGGGACATAATGTAATTATTATCGAAAAGCTCAAAAACCCCGTTTTACGTCTCTGGTATGCACAAAAAACAATCGAGCATGGATGGAGCCGGGCTGTACTTATCCACCAGATCGAGAGTGGCTTACATAAGCGCCAGGGGAAGGCTGTCACTAATTTCAAACAGACCCTTCCTCACTAGCAATCAGAGCTTGCACAACAGGCACTCAAAGACCCCTATATTATTGATTTTTTGTCGCTTTCCGAAGATGCAGCCGAGCAGGATTTGGAGAAAGGACTGATAGAGCATATCCGGAAGTTTCTGCTGGAACTTGGTGTGGGTTTTGCTTTTGTTGGTAGCCAATATCACCTTGAAGTTGAGGATGAAGATTTTTACATCGACCTTCTATTCTATCATTTACGGCTCAAATGCTTCATAGTCATTGACCTGAAGATGGAACCGTTCAAGCCGGAGTTTGCCGGGAAGATGAACTTCTATTTGTCAGTTGTGGACGAACAACTCAGGCAAGATGTGGATAACCCGGGCATCGGCATAATACTATGCAAGACACGGAAGAAGCTTATCGCCGAGTACACACTCCGCAATACAAATACACCCATTGGCGTGAGTGAATATAAGCTTACCCGCATCATACCCCCTGATCTTCAAAAGAATCTTCCCAGTATCAGAGAGCTGGAAAAGGAGCTGGGACGTGGCGGATGAATTTCAATAGCACTCCGTTCGCCCCTTATTTGCTGTCATTCTGAGCGGCGCTACGAAGGATCTATTCTGACGCTTTTAAGCAGTGACATTGCTTGCCCTTCTGGTCATCCCCCTTAAGGTAAGGGGGCGGGGTACCCATCAGGGGGATGGGTCGGGGAGTTATGAAAAGATGTAGCATCCTGTCTAACAAGCGGGGCGCAGGGGTGTGAGGAATCCCTTCCCCTTGTAGGGGAAGGTTAGGATGAGGTTTCATTCTTTTTTTATATAAAAAATCTTTCTCATCGAGCGGCTTATAAAAAACGACAATTCTTCTTTGTCTCATGTCAGGATCCGGCACCTTTTACTCTGCTCTTTGGTTCCCCTTCTACCCATGGCCAGTATGTGGCACCAGCGCTGTGTTCACGTACCTTACTGCCGTCTTGCGTCCCTGCTCGATGAGAGATGATAGATCGTTTATGAGCGACGAATAATTATACGTTCCTGCAAGTTGCTTTACGCTATTATTCAGTTCATCCATGGAGAATGTTTGTATTGATATATAACGTAAAAATCAATATACAACGTATAAATACTGCACAAATGACTCGGCGTACACATATAACCTGCAAGATCAATATCAGTTCTCCATGCTGTAGCTGCTTTGTTTGACAGACATGCGCCTCTGCCGTACAAACTGGGCATACTTGAATCTATGTTGTGGATACTATTTGCCATAATTGCCAATGTACTTTTTGCTGTCTCAAATCTCTTTGATAAATTCCTTATCGAGAAAAGAGTCAGGGACCCGCTTGCACTGACCGTATTCGGCGGGTGGATCGATCTTCTGTTCACCCTGATAATCGTTCTTATCCACGGGCTCTCCATAACCGGCCCGTTGCAGGCAGGTGTCTTACTGCTTTCCGGTGTCCTGGTTGAGTTAGCACTTATCCCCTATTTTAAGGCCCTCTCACTCGAGGACGCCTCGAGGATCTCCCCGCTGTTCCAGTCCATGCCGGTCTTTGTCCTGCTTCTGTCCTCCATCTTCCTCAGAGAGACCCTGACGCACAGGCAGCTGCTCGGATTTCTCCTGATCCTGTCCGGGAGCTTCATCGTCTCGATGCACAAGACGGACGCCGGAATCTTCAAAATACGGAAGGCATTCTGGTGGGTCCTGCTCGCGAGCATACTCTGGGCCCTGCCGGCGGTGATGTTCAAATTCGTGGTCATCAAACAGACTTTCTGGGACGCGCTCGCGCTGGAGTTTTTCGGCGTTGCCATCGGAGCCACCATCCTTTTTTTCCTGTACAAGACACGGGTGCTTGCACAGATCAGGGATATAGGGGCGGGTACATGGTCAATCCTGAATATCAACGAACTTATTTATATCGCCGGAAGGGTAAGCAATTTTTACGCGATCACGCTGGGGCTTGTCTCGCTGGTCGCCGTCCTCGGAGGGACCATTCCCCTGTTTGTCTTCCTCTTCGGACTCGTGCTTTCCCTCTGGTTCCCCGGGATTATAAAAGAAGATATTACCAAGTCCTCCATCGTCACAAAGATATCATCAATCATTTTAGTGGCGTGCGGTTTGTGGTTTATAACGCTTTAGCTTGGCACCGGGTCGGCTGACAGGCTGTTGAGCGGTGATAATGAAATGGGGACACCATTGCTTTATTATATCCTGATAGAAGATTCCTCTCTTATTAGGAATACTCATGCAAGGCTTGGGTCATGAGGCCTTGCTTCATCATTTTATTCAGATTAAGCAGGCGCGTTTTTCAAAAAAACGAGGAGTATTCTGAAACATGTCAGGATCCGGCACCCTCAGATTCTTAATAAATAGGGAATGAGACTATAACTGGGTTGACTTATGCAGGGGAAATTTATAGATTGTTATTATGAAGCTAAAGAAAAAAAATATAGAAATCATTGTAAAAAATGGGAAACCGTCCCGGGTTATACTTGATATAGTAGAATACAAAAAATTGCTCGAACGTGCAGAGGATCTTGAGGATATCCGCATGTTAGGTGAAATGCGCAAGGGGCAGCTAAAGTTTAAAAAATTGGAAGATTTCCTCAAGGAGTATAACACAGGTGTATGAGGTCTACCTTGAGCGCCACGCAGAGCGGGATTTAAAATCTTTACCAACAGACATATTTCAGAGGATCATTCCACGTGGTATATTAAATCTCGGACAAAGTCTGAGGTGTTGTTATTGATTCTTCAGACAGTGTCTGAAGAATTATTACAGACCGATACATAAGATAAAATTGACTCATTAAATTCAAATTGACATAACTGAAGCCTTTTCCAAACCTTTTCATTAAATCGACTGTTAATTTCTTCAAAAGCATTTTCCCGTATTCCGCTCTTTTGTTTCCCCTCTGCTCATACTCCACGATCCTTCTGCCCATGAGCCAGTATGTGGCAACCAGCGCCGTATTCACATACCTTACTGCCGTCTTTCGTC
>JAMCPX010000063.1 GCA_023382265.1 Deltaproteobacteria bacterium
TCAATACTTTGTTCTTCATCTTTTCCCTTCAACCATCGCAATCTCTTCAGGGGTGAGGTCGTAGAGTTTATAAACAAGCCTGTCTATCTCCTTTTCAAGCTCTTTTACTTTTGCCTGTTTGATTGGATTGTGTAAATAGTCTTCGTCCTTAGTGATGGCGAGGATTTGATCAGCAAGTTCAGTAAAAGGGTTTTGTTGTATCGGTTCCTCTATAATTAGCTTTGGAATTGGGATCTGTGTTATGTAATAATTTATGAAATCCATCGTTCGAATAGCACGATTATAGATTAGATTGTAAGCATACCAATTACAGAATGTAGATTGAAAATACGCTAGTATAAATTTCTTATACAATTTTGTATCAGTAACTTTTACCTCTACACATGTATCATGTATAAGCCTATTCTTGTCATCGTAAAACATTGTTATGATTATATGTGGAAATGGATTCTGCACATGAGCAACTATTTTTTGTGCCACAATTTTATCACCTGAATATTGTGAAAGGTATTTTTTCGCTATACTACCTTTTAGATATCGTTCCTGTCTTAGACCATACTTGATGATATCAATCCCTTTGACACACGGGTAATTGCCGTCAGGATTTAATGTCAGATTGCCGGTAATGTTAGAAATACCAATTTCACCGTGGATGTACTTAGAAGTGTCTAAAATAGAGTTAGAAAATACCTTTTTTAGCAGGTCTTTGTATAATCCTCTATAAATCTGTGCATTACGCAGATCTTCTGTAAATATTTCTTCTAAGAGAAAGTTTCCAAAGATGCGTATTTGATTATTCTCTTGATCAAGGGCTCCTATAGTAATAGCTTTATTTAACTTAGAACTTTTCATCAAAGAGAACGACGTTTGCTCAAGCAATACGTTCTTAAATGCTTTGCTATCATCCACAAGATATAATAGTTTATTGGATATCCACAGTTTTCTAATATTAATCCATGATTCTCCATATAATGATTTTTTGGGGATGATAAATGTTTGGATGCCGTTTAGATTAACCATATTGTTGTAACCTATCAATATAAACAATTCGGCAATGTCTCCAGATGGAAATTTTATATTCCTTTCTTTTCGGAAATATTTCTTTTTTTCCACTGACAGAACATTTCTAAATCCATACGGTGGATTGGCGATAACGATATCAAATCCGCCTTTTTCGTTAAATACCTCTGCGAAGTAGATATCCCACAGGAAAAAATCTTTTGGCTTCTTGCCTTCTGTATATGCAATAAGCTCCTTTTCTACCTGCTCAAGGTCAAAGCCTAACTTCTTTGAGAGACTTTGCTTTTCACTGGCAATGTATTCAGCACGTTGTTTTTCATTAGCCAGGCTTTCTGCCTTTTCTTGAATAGCCTTTAACTGTGGGAAATGCTCTCTCAATTTCTCTTCAAAGATCTGAATGAGCAGACCTTCAATCTTTTCACGTAAGCCATCTTTAGCTTCTTTGTTTGGCTCGTTTTGAAATTGGTTTTTAACCTCTTCAAATTGGCTAATAAGCCGGTTATATCTATTTTCAAATCCTATGGTTGCTTGCCCGGTTTTGGTCTCTTTAGTTGTAAGTTTATCAAAATCAATACCTGCAAATGAAGCAATCAAGCTATTTCCTTGCATGAGTTTAAAGTCCAGATTGGGTAATGGTTCTATGCCATAGTTTGGTTTGTCCGGGTCTATTTTTTCATCAACAAGAAGAGATATAAAAAATCGTAGCTTTGCGATCTCAACAGCAATCTGCTGGATATCTACACCATAGATACATTTCTCTATAAGGTACAGCTTCCTACCGTAATCTGCATTCTTGTCACGAAATTGCTTTTCTATCTGTTCTATGAGCTTGTTTTGTACAACAGGATCCTTTATATTTTGCTTTACAGCGTCTATCTGTCTTTGTTTCCATAAGGTATTATTGGGATCAAGTTTGGAAAGGAGCAAAACAAGCTTATTAAGTATACTCATAGGAAAAGCGCCTGAACCAACAGCAGGGTCAACAACACGCAGCTGTTCTATGAGTGCAATTAGCTTATTTGTTGTTGCTTCATCACAGGGGTTTTCAGAATGATCACGAGAGAAAAGTTGTGATAATTTTGTCTCTATCTCATCTGATAGGTGTGCTTTGAAATATTGTATAAGGCTTTGTGTAACCATGTAGTCAACAATAGGGCGAGGCGTGTAATAGCTGCCTGTTGCCTTTCTCGCTGTTGTCGCTGTTTCAGGGTTGTATGACGCAAGTAGATTTTCAAAGACTATACCCAGAAGTTCAGGATCAAGTGCAACCTCTGCATCATCAGGCTCGTTTTCATCTATTGTAAAGTTATATGAGGAAAGGATGTCTAACAGTCCAAGCACTTTGTAGGATTTGTTGTTAGTGCCGAATTCTTTGTTGAGGTCAATCTTTTTTTCATCTGAGAAAAATAAAAAATTAGGCACATTCGGTTGATATTTTTCTACATCCGTAAAACCGTCTATATAAACCCTGTCCTGCTTTGTCTTTGATTTGTAATCAAGGCATTCAAATAAGCCACCATTGAGAAACGGGATTTTTGCAAAGTATTGTTCCATAGCCTCGGGATGCTTGAATAACTTTTGATAGCGATACACATTATGGTTGCCATAATCCGGATTGTAACCTTTGTAGCCTCTTGTTTCATTGCGGAATTTGCGTTCCTCCTGCCTGGTGTTTAGCGTTGCAAAGAAAAGATTTTGTAATATGGCTTTGTAATAAGTAGATTCATTTGCAGAAACATCCGCAAGTATCTCTTTTATCTCTTCCTTATCAAATAAAGCATCGGGTACAAGCCCTCTAACCTTCATAAACCAGATAAAGATGATACGGGTTATAAGCCTGATTATAGCAATATTCCTACCGTTATCTAATTTTTCTGCATCCTCTGGAAAGCGTGCATGTTTAATAGCCCAGAAATACCAGTTTGCAATGGATGTATAAAATTCCTTTGTAACCTTCTCTACAGAAAAGGCTTGTTTGATTGCTTCTATGGAAGAGAAATCACCTTCACCTATCTGCTTTAAAAAAGTTTTATTTGTAAATGACGGGCTTACGAAGTAGGTGAATCTTTTGAAGCTGCTCCACTGCCTTTGTTGTCCGGTATATTCCGGATAGATGAGTGAAAATCTAAAATTGCTATTGTTGTCATAGAATATAAATATTCCTGCATTTGAGTTTGTCTCTCTTAAAATCCTTTTGCCTTTTTCATACTGGGCTTTTTTACCAGAACGCTCCGTAAGGGCTTTTGTTACACGGAAGGCATAAGTACTGAGTTTGTTAACATTATCAAAGGGGATTTCTCCAATAAAAAGAGCATCTGTGAAGTTGTCATCGTTGTAGTGTGGAACCTGTTCTGTGAATGGTCTGAATCTGAAACGGTTTTTTGAATGGAAGAAATCAATAAAACGTTCTGGAGAAAAGTTCTGGATTATCTCTTTTAAGGTATCTTTGTTCATCTACAATTCATTTTCGTCGATTTCTGCCATCTTCATTATTGCTTTAAGTAATCCGATTTTTAAATCTTTGTTGCCATGTACCGGAACGCTTAGCCTCTCTTTTCTGCCGGACTTCATATACACATGATGACTACCTTTTATATTTTTTAGCTCCCAGCCTTTCTTCTCCAATATCTTGCATAATTCCTTCCCTGTTATGCTTTTCATACTGCAATTTCAAGTACCTTGTCTTCTGGCTTTAACTCGATCTCTTTTGTATCAACTGAGAGGCATGCATCAATTGCCTCGTATATGTTTTGCAGTAATTCATCCCAGGTATCTCCCTGTGTAAAGCAACCTAATATAGCCGGCACTTCTGCCCAGTACCCGCCTTCTTCAGCTTTATGGATAACTATTTTGAGTTTCATTTTTTGATACCTCCTTTCAATATAAAATATAGCATCTTTTGTGTTCTTTACATAGACCTGTTTTCTATAGCAATGATGATTTCCTTTGTTAGTTCTTTTAGCCTGTCCTTTCCCTTGTAAAGATAGTCTTCGCCAAGCTCCTTTTTAAGCGTTTCTATCTCCTGCACTGTATTGTCCATTTCCTTAATATTGAGCTTGATGATACGGCGTAGTGTATAATCAGGAAGATTCCCGTAATCAATGATGTCTTCGAGAAGCATTCTCATGAAATCTTTATGAGGAATCAATGCATCATAGCCGGTAGCGTTAAGAAGTGTATTTAATGTGTTCATTGCCTTTTGTTCAAGGCTTTGCTCTTTCAAATTGCTTTTTGTTTGTTTACGGAAACTTTTGATTCCTTCATAATGCTCCCAAAACTTCTCGCTTAATGGCAGGGCTGGATCAGCTTCTTCGGCTATAATCTTATCATAAATATCCTCAAAAGAAACAATAGATGGAGCAGATAATGGATCAATCATAGCGTAGCTTTTATGGTGGATAAATAATCTTCCCTTTCTAATAATAACGAAAAGTTCATCCTCCTTACCCTTTTTTGCTACCTTTATCCTCGGTGGATAATCCTTAAACGATGCTACAAGCTGAGGGTGATCTTTCTTAATCTTCTCATAATCATTAAGGATTCTTGTATAAAAACTTTCTTGCTCCATATCTTCTGGATTTTGTAATATCTTACGATACAATCCGGAAGGGCTCGGTATCTCATCTATATCAAAGATCTTTGCATCCTCACCAAGTGCATTGTGGATCAAAAACATCTTATTCATTGCGATCTCATGTGATTGCACCAGATCTGCTCCCTTTTCAGTAGGGAAAAAATTCACAATATACAGACTTTCAAATACCTTTTTGCTGATACGATTGATCCTGCCAACTCTTTGAATTACACGTACAGGATTCCATGGGATATCATAGTTTATAACCATGCCTGCCCTATTCAAATTAAAGCCCTCGGAAAGCTTATCTGTCGTAAGAAGTATGTCATAAGAATCATCCTGTTCAGGATAAGCAGCGTCGAAATTTCTATAAATATTTTTAACATCGCTTGCTGTGAGATGCCCGGCTATAACAAGAACCCTATCATTAAACGCTTCTATGAGTATAGGGCTTAAATACTCTACTGTATCCTTATACTCCGAAAATATGACAACCTTCTTTTTAGGTTCACCTATTTTTCTGGTCGCATTAAGAATATCGCTGACATTCTTGATAAGGCACTCGGCCTTTGGGTCATTACCAATGGCAACAAGCTTGAGGTTGTCGATCTGTTTCAGAATCTCATCAAACAGAGCCATATCGGCATCAATATCATTGAGAAAACCTTGTTTGTTTTTGAAGTTATCTATCTCATAGATCTTATGGTTCTTTGGATACTGCCCCTTTTTTATCTGATCTGCATAGTTTTTTAAAGCTTCTTCTATTGATTCCTCATCCTTATCATAGATCTTTTCAACCAGTGCACGGTCAAGGATGTATTTGCCTTTTTTGTTTATAAACTCTTGAACTATACCTGTAATATCTTTAAAGTTAATCAAACTCTCCTTGAATGCACCGAATGAGCTTTCAAACCGCTTAACAAGAAGCCTTCTCATAAAATCATACAGGTTAGATTGCTGTTGATATTGTCGATTCTCATCCTCTGTAAGATGATGACCATCAAATAAATTCTGCGCTTTACCTGTTTCATAGATAAATGGTTTGTAGATAGCGCCTTTGAACCTGCCTCCCTCATCCGGCATTGCAAAGTATTGCTTTATGATAGTATCATAAAATAGTGACTGTTCTTTTGTAAGTTCAAATAACCATTCCCGAGGATCTTCAACTCTGGAGAGTTCCTTTACTTCATCATGATAAGAGGGGTTTTTCTGAAGGTCGAGTCGGTTTCGTCTGATCGTTACAGGCTCTATGGTTTCTTTTATCTGCTTTGCAAGATAATGTGCTCGCTGTCTTACAGCCTTTAAATCTATCTCTCCTTCCCCAAAAATGGACTTATAAAGACTTAATGCCCTATTACGCTTCTTTGGGTCTGATGGTGTATAATACCTCCTTATGTATGCAAGTTTATCGAAGGTTATCCTGAATATATCAAACTGAGCTTCAAGGTCATCACTCAGGGTGATCGAAGAGCGTTTCGGTGTAATAAATAACTTGAGCAAGGAAAATATGTCCGAAGGTCGGTTGTTAAACGGTGTCGCTGTAAGCAGTATAACTATCTTTCCTCTACAGATATTTTTAAGATACTCATAATCCTGTGTATCCTGATTCCTGAACCTGTGCGCCTCATCAATAATCACAACCTCAATATCCTTCGTCTTAGATACAATATTCATGACTGTTTCAAGATCACCGGATGAATATGCATCCCATCCAAGATTTGTCAGATGAAAGTCCTCAAGATACCGTTTCCAACCTGATGTTTTCCCTTTATCTCCGATAATCCCGGGCGGGGCAATTACAATACCCCTTTTCTTTAATTCAAAGGCGACTGCGCTGGCTATAACTGTTTTACCAAGCCCTACAACATCCGCAATGATAACTCCGTTGTTCTGTTCTATGATAGATAGTGACTGGCTAATTGCATCAAGTTGATACTGATAGGTCTTGTATCCATTTTCCCTTAATACCTCAATAATCCTCTGTCCAATACCTTTACCCTGAAACATATCAAGATAAGTCTTTAAAACATACGCATAAGCTTCAAAAGGTACGATCTCTTTTATAAGCGTATCCTTCTCAAGGAGACTGATAAGCCTTGTTTTCGTGGAATCGTGTTCTGTAACCGGAACAGCTTTGTCCCACAATGCGTCAAAATATGCTTCTGCATCTTCAACCCCGTAGTCGCTGATTTCTACGTTAAACTCCTGCTGTTCCTTGAGACCAGAGCTTGTCAAATTACTGCTTCCCGTAATAAAAAGCCTGTTCCTCCCAATCTGTTCAGAGGTAAGCTTAAAGATATAAAGCTTCGCGTGATTTGGCTCGTAGGTCTTTTTAATTACCAGCCTTCCATTAATGATAAGCTCAAGAAAAAATCGTACCTGTTCATAAAATGATTTATTGTCAAATGATTCAGTATTGATGGAATTCTTTATGGATTTAAAAAATTGTTCAACCTTCTCATCATCTGATAAATGCTTCGATCCTTCACCATGTTCAATAAGACCGTAATTTGTTCTATCCACATTCAGGCCTACGAGGATCTTTATATTTACCTGAGGATTATTTTTCAGCCCATCATAAAGTTCCTTGAGTCCTGAAAAATAAAAAAAACCTACAAGAAATTTCAGATCTTCAGCCTTTTCTATCAGTTCGATCAAGCGATTATTTAAATGCTGCGCCCCGCTATTGGTTATAAAATTCTTCATAATGTTATTTTAACAATCGCTGATTCCTTTCAAACCGCTCTATGAGCCCGGATCCTTCTTGGGGAAATGTATCATCCATAAAATCCTCATACCAAAATCTTAAGGAACTTTCTATAAATATCTTTTCTGACTCGAGCACCAAGAGAAAATGTCATCAGTATCCCCTGTCATAGAAACAGGAGAGCATTCATGAACACCTCATATTGGCATCCATATACAATTTTTCAGATACACATAGAGTCTGAATTTTAAAGCATACACTTATATACTTTCATTGCCATTTTCTTTACTTTCCTCATAGAAGTTGTATAAAAGCTCATTGAGGAAGAAGAGCATATGCCAAAGGTAGCGGGTGTAGCAGTTTTGGGACAGATAAAATTCATTAAAAAGAATTATAAAGATGTCTTAAACAAGGTGATCGATGCCTTACCAGCAGAATCTGCAAAGTATATGCAAGAGCATATATTGGTGACAGAATGGTATCCCTACAAACTGTACACAGATCTGTTAAGAGCTCTTGATAAGGTTATTGGCAAAGGGGATCTGTCTACCTGTATAGAACAGGGCAGGCTTTCTGCAAAACATGACCTTTCAACAGTTTTTAAGGGTTTTATGAATTTCAGTAACACGCAGAGTATGTTAGCAAGGGTTATGGTTGCCTGGAGTAGTTATTATGATACAGGGAGAGCAGAGATTCCTCAATTCACAGATAAAGATGCAACTTATTTTATAAAGGATTTTCCTGATGTAGATATAGCGCACGTTAAGAATCGGGAATGTACAGGGATGGGTTGAACAGTTTCTTGTAATAACGGGTAAATTTAAGAACGTAAAATCGGAGATAGTAAAATGTCAGTGTTATGGGGATCCAGTAACAGAGATACATTTTACGTTTAATGTATAGATTGATGAACTGACCATTTGTTATTTATCAATAGTTATAGTACCGATAGTAAAATACCGGAATCAAAAGGAGGGAAAAATGGCAGCAAAGAAAAAAGCAAAATCAAAGAGGAAGCCGAACCCGGCATTCATGAAGCCAATGAACATCAGCGAGAAGCTGGCAGTCATAGTGGGCAGCAAGCCTATTCCAAGGACAGAGGTTGTTAAGAAGCTATGGACTTACATCAAGAAGAACGGGCTGCAAGATAAGAAGAACAAGAGAAACATCAATGCAGATGACAGCCTCAAAGCTGTATTCGGAGGCAAGAGTACAGTCACTATGTTCGAGATGACAAAGCTGGTGAGCAAGCATCTGAGCTGATTCATTCATCATCGTATTTTTATCACTCCACTAACAGCAGCAGGGATTTCCTGCTGCTTAATCTTTGGGCTCTTATCCCAAAAGTGATCATGGGACTGATAGAACAAAAAGAAAGAGTGTTCGACACTGCGAAGGGAAACACATCCGGACTGCCTGCAATGCTTCCGTGGTACTCTGCGTGGACTGCTTCTCTCTCGCTA
>JAMCPX010000064.1 GCA_023382265.1 Deltaproteobacteria bacterium
CCGGTTGGGTTTGCACTTACAAATTCTATCAACACGCTCTTCCCATTCCCGATCGTGTTTAATCCGTATCGTTCACCTATTTTGATGATATCATCGAGTGCATCGATCCAGAATAGCTCTGTCATCACAAAGTTTAAATAGCCCGGTTTTACAACCTCAATACTATTTATGATATTGATTGCGCCTGCAGACTTTTCAATAATCGTTTTCAAATCCGATGCAATTTCGAAAGGCGGTTTTCTTACAGTGTGTGAAAGTTCATATGCTATATTACTTGAGAATTCTCCATGCCCTTCATGCTTTGGTATGTTAATAGTAATGTTTTGCGATTTCATGCTGCCGTTAACATAAACCTCCACAGCACTTTTAATTAGTCCGTACAGTTGTCTCATAGTTTATTCTTGTTTTCAACAGCGGCGTTTTGGTGTTCTTTTAACTTTTTATCAAGGGTTACATCGTAGGTATATTCGGGGCATTTAAGACCGATATCCTCAATTGTAGAAAATCTTTTTTTGCATGTTTCTCTCCATGCACAGGTTAAGCAGCTTTTAACGTCAGTATACTCCATGGTCAGGGAACAAGCTCCTTTAGAAGTGTTTGAGAGCCTGAGACTATCTCATGCATTATTTCTTCTACGGATTTTATAGAGCTTATGAGCCCTGCTATCTCTCCACTCATAACAGAGCCGTTCTCTACGTCTCCCTCTATAGCCGCTGCCCTGCTTCTGCCCGGCCCGATAAAAGAAAGCAACTCCATTTCAGTAACTGCACTTTTTTCAAGTGCGAGAATCTGTTCCGACAATTTGTTTTTAATTACACGCACGGGTTTACCTATACTCCTTCCAGTCAGAATGGTGGAGTCGTCCTCTGCCTTTATTATAGCCTGTTTGAATGCATCATGCACGGGTGCCTCAATAGAGGCGATAAACCTCGTACCCATTTGTATGCCCTGTGCCCCAAGTGCTCTTGCAGCGACAAATCCTCTATAATCTGCCATACCGCCCGCGGCTACAACCGGTATTTTTACGTTATCTACGACCTGCGGAATCAACACCATTGTTGTAATCTCGAGAGGGCTGTCATGCCCGCCCGCTTCAATACCTTCTGCAATAATGAAATCAACACCCGCGTTATACGCCTTTTTTGCAAGCTTTGCAGAAGGAACAACGTGCCCGACCTTTATACCCGCGTCATGGAGTTTTTGTGTAAATGTTGACGATGACCCTGCTGAAGTTATGACCACCTTCAGTTTACTTTCAATAGCGATATCGATCAGTTCCGATGCGGTAGGATAGATCATCGGTATATTAAGAGCAAACGGTTTATCGGTAAGTTTCCTTGTTTTTTCTATCTCTTTTTTTATTTCTTCTTTTGTCAAAAATGAACCGCCCGCTATAACACCAAGACCTCCGGCTTCCGATACCCTGGCGACGAGCGGAGCATACGAAACATAAACCATACCTCCAAGCAGTATGGGGTACTCAATACCAAGCAAATCACAAATCCGTGTATGAATAAATCCATTCATTTTAGAAACTTCTCTTTATTCTCTATTATATGCTCAGCATTCCTCATTGATAATGACATAATTGTAATCTGAGGGTTTACGCCGAGTGACGTTGGAACAATACTGCCGTCAGATATAAACATATTATCCAGATTATGAACCTTACCGTAAGAATTAACAACCGTATGCCCCTGTATCTCACCCATTCTTGCAGTTCCAAGTGGATGAAAAGCCATCAACTCAAACGATTTTGCGTTGATTTTTCTTTTGAACAATTTAGATATTTCATCCTGTTTTTTGAATGACTCAAATCCATAAATGCTCGGATTTACCCATTTTGCCCCTGCTGCAAAAAAGATCTCCGATGCAATTGCAACTGCCTTTACCAGTTTTTTTGTGTCATAAGGATGCAGGCGGTAAGATATGAATGGTTTATTGTCGATACCCGACCTTACATTGCCGGAGGAGTTGTGATCGGAAACCATAACACCAAATGTAGCAAGGTTATTGTAATGTAATGCAAATTCCTTAGCCTCTAATCCGATCGTTCCTGCAACGGACAATCCTACCTCAGGCGGAACAAAAACCCCCTCAAACATAATACCCTCACTTGCATAGGCATCTACATAATTGCCCTGCGGTACGCCTTTGTAACCCTCAACGAGTTCATCAAACATTGCTGCCACTCTTGCGGCGGGATGGATTGTCAGGTTTTTCCCAAGCTCGGGAGAAAGTTTTATATCGTTTTTATCGAGTATATATGGCGTATATATGGCGCCTGCCGATATCACAAGTAACTTTGGTTTTATAGTGAAGTTGTACAATTTATTTTCTGTCTGCTCATTGAGGATGCTTCCACGTACTTCTTTTACTATCCTGCCTTCAAGAATGATTTTTTCCACTTTTGCATTCGCATATATCCTTGCACCATGCTTTATCGCGGACGGGATAAAGTTCAGATGAACAGCTTGTTTTGCATCGGTAGGGCATCCAAACGCACACCTGCCGCAGCCATGACAGTTGATTATGTTGTGTTTTAGCATGCCATTACTTAAACCGAGTGCATCAGCACCCCTTTTAAAAATGAGCCCGTTTTTACCAAGTATATTCGGATCAACGGGTACAACATTAATTGTCTTTTCAACTCTGTCAAAATATGTTTCCATATCTTTATGAGAGGCTTTTAAAACGCCAAAGCTTTCGGACCATTGATCCAAAATAGCTTCGGGTGTTCTGAAACATGTCCCTGAGTTTATTACCGTTGTGCCTCCGATAGCCCTGCCAATGGGTATCATTATAGGAACAGAAGTTAGTGCAAAAGTGGCACCATAATCCCTGTAAAGTATCTTCAAAGATTCATAGGGTTTATAATTTCCGTATCTCGCTTTATCATAATACCCTCCCTCTTCAACAACAACAACATCAAGACCCGCTCCGCTTAGCACATCTGCCATTACAGCTCCGCCTGCACCAGAACCTATTATACATACATCCGGCTGTTCGATTAAGTCCTTGCTTATATCTTTATATGTAAACAACATATTCTCTCCCTTAAATTTTTATGAGACAATCGGGGTGATCCCCAATTGATTCATGATAACCAATGGCATCCTGTGCTGCATTATTGGAATAAAAACACATCATCAGCAGTAGTTTCATCATAATCAATATCTGTCTTTTTGATGAGAGCTTACTGTTTTCCCATTCTTTAAGATAATTTAACCTTTCGTTAGAAGACATCCTTGTAAATCTTTTTAGCTTTGTAAACATCGGAGAGTATTCAAACATGTATATTACGTATTTGATAAATTTTAACTGAAGCTTTGACATTCTATCAATATAATGATCGAAGATCAGAGCAGTGTCTATATCCTTTGCTCCAATCTCAAACGCACCGCCCTGAGGTACAATAGCATCCGCTATCGCCTGCGTTATCTCGTATAACCTTTGATTTAGTACCTTTAGCTCTTTAACGGCCATCTCGCCCCCTTATTACTGCTATATGGTTTCACATAATGTTTGTCAGTATTCATATTTTTTATTTCGTCTATAGTCAAATTAAACAATGGATGTATCATATTTCCAGCAATTTCTGAAAGAGGTTCTAAAACAAATCTTCTTTCATGTAACTCTGGATGCGGGATAATCAAATTTCTTGTAAAAATTATCCGTTCTCCGAACAAAAGTATATCTATATCGATAATTCTCGAATGTTTGACATGCACTGGCTCATGCCTTATCCTGCCAAGTTCATATTCTGTCTCTTGTATGAGTTTAAGCAATGTAAATGGGTTTAAGTCTGTTCCCACCGCGACAACGGTATTTAAAAAATCCTGCAGATCATCTTCTGAACCTATACCAACTGGCTCTGTTTCATAAAGAGAAGATACCTTTATTTCTTCCGTATTAATATATCCGGATATGGCATCAAGTGCCTTTAAAAGCATTTCTTCTCTATCATTCATGTTAGAGCCGATTAACAAATAAGCTATTTCTGTCATGATCTTTAAAAATACTTTTTGATTAAAATGTCAAATAAAAAACTTCATGGCGTGTACAATTGCTAAAGATTTTTCACTTGCTTTTTATTTTTTTCATAACTAATGTTTATGTATTAATAAAAGAGTGGAGCAATAAATATTCCTAAACGCTATAAGATACATTTAATATATCCCGCACCAGCAAAGAACAGAGATAAACAGCACAGGAGGAGAAGGGCATCACTGGTTCCGATCAATCTGCCTATAATAGCCGGATTAACGCCTGAAAACTTTGATATAAAGATCATTGATGAAAATGTAAAAGACATCGATTTCACCGATATCCCTGATATCGTAGGCATAACAGGCATGACCGCCGTTATAAACAGGGCTTACGAGATTGCCGATATATACAGGCAAAAGGGTGCAAAGGTAATACTCGGAGGTATACACGTTTCAATGCTGCCGGAAGAGGCATTACAACATGCTGATACCGTTGTTGTAGGTGAAGTAGAAAATGTCTGGCAGAACCTGATAAACGATCTAACAGGCGGGCAATTAAAAAGGTTGTACAAGGGTACAACGGAGATACCGCTTAACGGGCTTGGTTTTGTCAGACGCGACCTTATCAATAAAAAGTCATACTCAATGCCGAGTCCGATTATGACCTCAAGAGGCTGCCCCCACAATTGTACATATTGTTCTGTTACGGAATTCTGGGGCCATCATTTCAGGCATAGACCCATTGACGATATTATAACGGAGATCAAAGCCATCAACGATAAATGGATAGCATTTGTTGATGATAACATTTACGGGGACATAAAACACTCAAAAGAACTTTTTAGAAGAATGAAACCTCTTGGTGTTAAGTGGGTAGGCCAGGGCGACATGCGTATAGCGAGAAACCCGGAACTACTCGAGCTTGCACGTGAAAGCGGATGCGAGTGGCTGTTCATCGGTATAGAGACAATCTCTACAGAAAATCTTAAATCCATACATAAGTCTTTTAACATGGGAGATAAGTATAAAGAGGCGATAGCAACCATAAAATCGTCGGGTATAAAGGTATTCGGCTCATTCATTTTTGGACTTGAAAATGATGATGAAGGTATTTTTGAACGTACGGTTAAATTCGGCATTGAAAATAAACTCGATGGAGCAAATTTTTATATACTAACGCCGTTTCCAGGTACAGAACTATTTGAACAGATGGAGAAACAGGGACTCTTATTGCATAAAGATTGGTCAAAATACGATGCAAACCATGTGGTTTTCAGACACAAAAAACTTATAAAAAAACAATTAGAGGACGGCTTAATATATGCCTATAAAAGATTTTATTCAATCCCATCCATTATGAAAAGGGTGGTATACCCAAGAAAGGATCTGTTACAGGTATTAGCACTTAATACAATGAGGCATCTATCGACGAATAGATTTACAAGAGGCGTAAGAACTTAGAGAGCGTGAAATCTTTGCCCATCCGTGCTATGCCTGAAAATTTGTTGATAGTTGAAAAGGATATCCAATGGATATAAAAGGTAATGTAAAAGAAGTATTTTCACAAGCCCTGAAAGAGACAATATTGCTTTCACGGCAATATTATATCGTATTTATAATACCTGTAGTGCTTGGTACTGTATGGGGCATAGTTTCACAGACATACATATCAGGCGGTATGATTATGATAATGAAAAATATTATGCATACCACAAGGGGACCTGCCATAATAAAAGAGTTCAGTCATTTCACATTTGTACTTATGTTAAGCATGATCGTTAGCATACTTATATGGGTTGTAACTTTTGCAGGTGCCGGACTACTTTTAAAACACAGGAATGAAACAACCACTATCGACTTTGATGAGGTGTTTTCATATACAGGAAACAAACTCGGTTCACTGATAGTTGGAGGTTTTTCATATATATTCCTGCCCTTTCTACCTGTGCTCGTACCCTTTTTGGGGATTATATACGGCATATTATTTATACTTTATATATTTTTTGTCGGTAAAAATTATGGGGGTTTTTTCTTCTGGGCATACCCGGTAATAGCAGAAAACAAGGGTCCTTTTGAAGGCTTTACCATTGCGAAAGAGGCCGTGCTTACAAAAAAAAATGTATTCTGGTCAGCATGGATAAGAGGGTTCCTGCTAATGTGGATATTAGGATTTGTCTTGCAAATAATCCCCTATATTGGATCCATACTTACATGGAGCATAAACCTTATGTTTATTGTTTTCACGGGCTTGCTTTACTATGATTACAAGAATGAAAATGTCAACATTAGCATGCAATAAATGTAGCATTGCATTATAGACGAAATTCGATAATTATATAAACTCAAAAAATGCATTTGAAAAAAATAAGGAGTATCATATGATTATAGGCGGTAGAAGAATAGAATCCGGCAATAAAGTCATAGTTAAAAATCCTTACAACGGCTCTGTTGCGGCAGAGGTCTCAATGGCGTTAGAGCCGGATGTCCAAAAAGCAGTTGATGCCGCAAAAAAAGGTTTTGAAAAGCTATCAAAACTTACATCACATGACAGATATAAAATTCTCATGAATCTTGCGTCCTTGCTCGGACAACGGCATGAACAATTTGCGGTTAATATATCATCGGAAATGGGAAAAACCATTAAAGAGGCACGGACAGAGGTTTCAAGGGCAATAGAAACGGTTACATGGTCGGCAGAAGAGGCAAAAAGATTGCATGGCTCAACAGTTCCGATGGAGTCAGCACCAACAGGCAGAGGCAAGACAGGACTTTTCATACGCGTTCCAGTAGGCATTGTTGCTGCCATATCACCATATAACTTTCCTCTAAATCTATCACTTCATAAAATAGCACCCGCATTCGCGGCAGGAAATGCCTTTATTCTGAAGCCAGCTGAGGCGACATCATCAACGGGTGAAATGATCGGTCAGGCTTTTGTTGATGCCGGTGCTCCGCCCGAGACTGTAAACGTTTTAACAGGCTCTGGCTCAAAGATCGGTTTTGCACTCGTTACGCACCCGGATATCAGGGTTATAACATTTACAGGCAGCAAGGATGTAGGTGAATGGATCACGAAGAACGCAGGGCTTAAAAAGGTTGTAATGGAACTTGGTTCAAACTCTGCCGTGGTTATATGCGATGATGCAAACCCGGATCCCCTTGTAAAAAGGATAGCACTCGGGGGCTACTCCCAGGCAGGACAGGTTTGCATATCGATACAGAGAGTTTATGTGCATGAGAGTATATTCGACAGGTTTGTTGAATCGCTTGCAAAACAAGCGCAGTCTCTAAAAACCGGGGATCCATTAAACGACAGTACGGATGTTGGCCCAATGATCACAAATAGCGATGCTTTGAGGGTCAAATCGTGGATAGATGAAGCAGTAAAAAATGGCGCTGAACTTGTATGCGGTGCAGAGGTTAACGGGCATATGATGTCGCCCTCTGTGCTTATAAATACGAAACAAACCGACAGGGTCATCAAAGATGAGGTGTTTGGTCCCCTGATCGTTGTTAATAGTTTCAAAGATGATGAGCAGGCTATAAACATGGTCAATGATTCAAGGTACGGACTCCAGGCGGGTGTTTATACAAACGATATAAATAAGGCATGGAGATATGCACAGTCGCTTGAGGTTGGTGGTGTTTTAATAAATGAAATACCTAATTTCAGGATAGATCTAATGCCTTACGGAGGTATGAAAGAATCGGGCATTGGCAGGGAAGGTCCTGGATTCGCAATAGAGGAAATGACAGAGATTAAACTGATCGTATTTCATCTTAACCCAAAAATACAATGATCTTTCTCCCTTGCCGGTGGAATAAAAGACAATACTCCAGTGCCCTTCTTGATAGCGGGGAATTTAAAAACCCACTTCATTCCACTTAATGTACTACCGGCTCTATACCGAGTGTTTTGCTGTCACATTTTGGACAGGTATGTTTATCAATATCTTCCTGAGTTTCCCATTTTTGCAATACAAAATTAAAAGTATTGATTTAACAGCATGTTACCTGTAAAAAAGTAGTGTGAAACCGCACTACGACAAAATTCGGAAGGTAAAGACACATTCTGGGGCAAC